>JAYVGF010000287.1:0-7094 GCA_043772415.1 Betaproteobacteria bacterium | reverse complement strand
CTTGATCGCCGCCATTCGGTCAAGATATCAACTGCAGGCGTCGTTGAGTGATTCTGACGAAAGGAGTAATACATGTCACTCTTCAAACGCAAAGACTCGCCCAACTGGCGGGTCAGTATTACCCGAGATGGACGACGAATACAGCAAAGCACTGGCACTCCTCACCGCCACCAAGCGGAGGCGTACGAAGCCAAGCTGATCGTCACCCTTTGGGAGCAGCAACGTCTGGGCGTCAAGCCAATTTACCATTGGAATGACGCAGTGGTGCGGTATCTGCGTGAGACTCAACACAAAGCTTCGCAGGCCAGCGATATTTATCATTTGCGCTGGTTGGATCCGCATCTGAACGGGGTGGAATTGCAGGCGATCAAGCGCGATCGGCTGGATAAGATTTCCTGTGTCAAACTGGCCGAGGGCGTCGAAAACTCGACGGTCAATCGGATGCAGGAAGTGATCCGGGCGATCTTGCGCAAAGCCTGCAATGAATGGGAATGGCTGGACCGGGTGCCGGCAGTGCGGATGCTGCCGGAACCGACCAAGCGTGTGCGCTGGATTACGCACAATGAGGCCGACCGGTTATTGGCCGAATTGCCGGCGCATTTGGCCGCGATGGCGCGCTTCAGCCTGGAAACCGGCTTGCGCCGCGCCAATGTCACCAAGCTGCAATGGTCGCAGGTAGATTTAGCGCGCAAGACGGCGTGGATCCATCCTGATCAAGCCAAGGCGCGCAAAGCGATTCCCGTTCCGCTGTCGAATGCAGCGGTGTTGACCTTGCGTCAACAGCTCGGTAAGCACTTGTTACAGGTTTTCACCTTCAATGGCAAGCCGGTTACGCAAGTCAATACCAAAGCATGGCGCAAGGCGTTAAAGCGGGCAGGCATTGAGAATTTCCGCTGGCACGACCTCAGACACACGTGGGCAAGCTGGCACATTCAAAATGGTACGCCGCTGCACGTCTTGCAGGAATTGGGGGGCTGGTCGACGCCGGAGATGGTGCAGAAATATGCGCATCTCTCCAGTGACCATCTGGCGCAATGGGTGGATCGTCAGCCAGTCGTCTTGGCCGACACTTTACCTGACACCGCTGCGGTTTTTGCTACGGAGAAAGCACAAGGGGTTAGACGATTAGCCTAACCCCTTGATTAACTGGTGCGCCCGGAGCGATTCGAACGCCCGACCCCTTGGTTCGTAGCCAAGTACTCTATCCATCTGAGCTACGGGCGCAAAAAAACAAAAACGGATTATAACAAATACACTGGCGGAGAAGGAGGGATTCGAACCCTCGATAAGCCTTTTGAGCCTATGCTCCCTTAGCAGGGGAGTGCCTTCGACCACTCGGCCACCTCTCCGGAAGTCCGACAGGATACCGGCTTTACCTAGGCGCGGTCAAACTTGCTTCAACTTTAGGCCGCTTTTTCCAGCTCAAATGCCTTATGCAGCACGCGTACCGCCAGCTCTAAATATTTTTCGTCGATAACAACAGAAATTTTGATTTCCGAGGTGGAAATCATCTGGATGTTGATGCCTTCATCGGCCAGGGTCTTGAACATTTTGCTGGCGATGCCGACGTGCGAGCGCATGCCGACGCCGACGACGGAGACTTTTGCGATGCGATTGTCGCCGGAAATTTTTCTGGCGCCGATTTTGGGTTGCACTTTCGTTTGCAGAATATCCAGCGCTTTCTGGTATTCGCCGCGATTAACGGTGAACGAAAAGTCGGTCGAACCGTCATGGCTGGCGTTCTGGATGATCATGTCCACATCGACATTGGCGTCGGCGATTTCGCCGAGTATCGAGTAAGCAATGCCCGGTTTATCCGGCACGCCTTCGACGGTGATTTTGGCTTCGTCGCGGTTAAACGCGATGCCGGAGATGATGGCTTGTTCCATATTGTCTTGCTCCTCGAAGGTGATCAGCGTGCCCATGTCGGTGGAATTGACGTCATCGAATGACGACAGCACGCGCAGTTTGACTTTGTATTTCCCCGCGAATTCGACCGAGCGGATCTGTAACACTTTGGAGCCTAAGCTAGCCATTTCGAGCATTTCCTCGAAGGTGACGGTCTTCAATCGGCGCGCTTCCGGTACTACGCGCGGGTCGGTGGTATAGACGCCATCGACGTCGGTGTAAATCTGGCATTCGTCGGCTTTGAGCGCCGCTGCGAGCGCGACGCCGGTGGTATCGGAGCCGCCACGGCCCAGCGTGGTGATGTTGCCGTGTTCGTCCGCACCTTGAAAACCGGCAGCCACTACGACCGTGCCTTCGGCCAAATCTTTGCGGATATTGGCTTCGTCGATGGACAAAATGCGTGCCTTGGTGTGAGCGTCGTCGGTCAAAATTTTAATTTGCGCGCCGGTGTAGCTTTTGGCTTGCATGCCGAGGTTTTTCAGCGCCATGGCGAGTAAGCCGATCGAGACTTGTTCGCCGGTCGAGGCGATCACGTCGAGTTCGCGCGGATCCGGGTCGGCTTGTACTTCTTTGGCCAACTTAATCAGGCGGTTGGTTTCGCCGCTCATGGCCGAAACCACGACGACAATCTGGTTGCCTTCCTTGTGCCAGCGCTGCACGCGGCGCGCCACTTCGCGGATGCGTTCCGGGCTGCCCATCGAGGTGCCGCCATATTTTTGTACGATTAAAGCCATTTTTTACGTCCGAAAAAACCCCGATTTTAGCGCAGCCCTGAGGAAAAAACGAGTGCGATGTCATTTTTGTGCGGCCTCGAATGATATAATTATTTGGTTTCTTTTCAATTCAATACTCTATTCATGCAAATTACCCGCCGCCTGGAATTCGATGCCGGCCATCGCCTGCCCAATCACAAAAGCCAATGTCGGCATTTGCACGGTCATCGTTACGCGATAGAAATTACCGTTGAAGCTGAGGTGGTGGATAAAAAAGGCTCGCCCGATGAAGGCATGGTGATGGATTTTTCCGAGGTAAAATCGATTGCTAAAACGGTGCTGGTAGATCAATGGGACCATGCTTTTCTCGCGCATCGCGACGATAAAGTCATGGTCGATTTTCTCGCCAGCATCAGAGATCACAAAACCGTCTTGCTCGATGCCGTCCCGACGGCAGAAAACCTGGCGCGTATAGCTTTTGGTATTTTGCGCGACGCTTACTGCGACCAATACGGCGCGCGCATCAAATTAACCCAAGTGCGCCTCTACGAAACGCCCAATTGCTGGGCCGATGCCGTTGCATAAATCACACAACTCCATGATTTGATTGCAGCAAGTGTGAACTACGTCGTAGTATGGGGAAGCTGATAAGAATAATATTCACACAAGCGACCCAAAAACCTAAGGATCAGCCATGGCCGGCCCCAGTACAAGAATATTGTTGATCGAGAATAATCCGCAGGAAACTCAACGCTTGCGCCAGGCCACACTGCAAGTGGGCGCCTCGGCGATAGACCTGAATGTCGCCACCACGCTGAACGAAGCACTGGCCTTGCTCAAGAGCTCGGCTTACAGCGCGATACTCGCCAACCTTAGTTTGCCCGACAGCCGCGGTGCGGACACTGCCCGCGCGCTTAATTTGCGCGCGCCGGATACGCCCTTAATCGTCATCACGACCGCCGACCGCGAAGACGCGGGCATGCAAGCCATGCAACAAGGCGCCGCAGGCTATATGGTGCAAAGCGAAATCAGTGCAGCCATGTTGCGACGAGAATTGCGCCACGCCATTGAACGCAAGCATGCCGAAAGCAGCATCAAAATGATGCTGACGGAAAAAGAAATGCTCATCACCCAGCTGACTGCGGCGAATGCAGAATTGGAACATTCACGCGCCGCGATAGCCGAGCTCGCCATCCGCGACGATCTCACCGGGATATTTAACCGCCGTGAACTCAATCGGCTGTTGGCCGAAGAAGTCGAACGCAGCCGCCGCTCCAAATTGCCCCTGGCTCTGGTTTTGATGGATATTGATTACTTCAAAAAAATCAATGACTTACACGGATACCCGGCGGGTGACAAAATCCTGCGCCAATTAGGCAGCCTGCTTTCCACCAATCTGCGTGGCACCGACAAACCAGCGCGTTACGGCGGCGAAGAATTTGCGATTCTTTCTCCCGATTTACCTAAAATGGCCGCCGCCGCTATGGCCGAACGCCTGCGCGGCATCGTCGCCGGGCATGTGTTCACCATCAGCGGCGAAGATAAAAAAAGCATCGTGATTCCGCTGACCGTCAGTCTCGGCGTGGCCATTTACCCGGATCACGGTGATACGCCTGAGGATATTTTCAAAGCCGCCGACATGGCCATGTATCACGCCAAAGACCTGGGGCGTAACACGGTCGCCAGCCTCAAAGGTCCACCGGCCTGAATTCCGGTTACCCTTTAAGCCGCTGACCCGTTGGGAACATTTAAGTGGGTGTGTGTTACTTCACAGCAATTTCCTCCCCAACGACCTACCCTATATGCGTAGGAAAACCTTAAATGAACATAAAATTAGTTTAATAAAATCAAACAGTTACAAATTGAAAGTTTTATCATAATTTGCTATGCAAGCTCAGTTCAAATTATTACGCTATTTTTCCATTGCCAGCCTGGTTTCCATCGTTGTGGCCGCCGCCGCCTTGGTGGCGTTCTACCGCTACACCGCTATGGACGGCATGCTGCAGGAAAAACAGGAACAAAATCAGGCTATGGTGCGCATGTTTTCAGACACCTTGTGGCCCAAATACGCACCGTTTTTTAACGCCTATTCCGCCAAAAATCCTGAAGCTGTGCGCAAAGATGCGCGTACAGCCGAACTCATAGAAGCAAGCTACAAAAATCTGAAAATCCTGGGTGCAGTCAAGGTCAAGGTGTATGACAAAGCCGCCGTCACTATTTTTTCCACCGAAAGCAGCCAAATCGGCAACAGCCAGGCGGAAAATGCCGGCGTGAAAAAAGCGCTCTCCGGCGAAATATTCAGCGAGTTGAACCACCGCGATACCTTCAACGCCTTTGACCGGCCGGAGCCACTGCTTCAGCGCAATCTGATCATCTCTTACCTGCCCTTGCTTAATGCGCAAACGCAAGCAATCGAAGGCGTCACCGAAATATATTCCGATGTAACTGAATTATCCGAACGTATAGCCGTCACGCAGCGCAACCTGATGTACGGCGTCATAGCGGTGTTGGGCGCACTGTATGGCGTGTTATTTTTGATCGTGAAGCGCGGTAATGACGTCATCCGCAAAAACGAAGTCGAGCGTAACCGCGCGCAAAAAGAACTCGTACTGGCGCGTGAATCGCTGGAACAGCGCGTGCAAAAACGTACCGAAGCCTTGAAAAAAGTAAACGCGGACCTGAAATCGGAAATTACTGAGCGTAAGCGTAACGAAGACCGCATCCGTGAGATGGCCTATTTCGACCACTTGACCAAGCTGCCCAACCGCGCGTTTTTCAAATCGCAATTGGAAACCAGCATCGGCTACGCCAAGCGCAAAAACCAAATGCTGGCGGTCATGTTTATGGATCTGGACCACTTCAAGCGCATCAACGACACGCTTGGCCACACCATGGGTGATGATTTGCTGCAGCAGGTGGCACGTCGCCTAACCCAATGCGTACGCGGTGAAGATATGGTCGCCTCGGTGACGCAATTTCCCGTCGCTGAACAAGGCAACAGCGTCGCGCGTTTAGGCGGCGACGAATTCACCATGCTGATAACTGACGTGGTCAGCCCTTACAACGCGGGCAAAGTCGCGCGCCGCGTGATTGAATCGTTCAGCGTTCCGTTCCGCCTCGGTATCCATCAAGTGCAAGTCAGCCCGTCGCTGGGCATTTCGTTTTATCCGTTCGATGGTCAAGACGTTGACTCGCTGCTGATGACGGCCGACACGGCGATGTATCACGCCAAAGAACAGGGCCGTAATAATTACCAGTTCTATTCCAAAACCATGAACGCCGCCGCGTTTGAAAAGCTCTCGCTCGAAAGCAGTTTGCGCAAAGCGATGGAGCGTAATGAATTTGTGCTGTATTACCAGCCGCAAATCGAAGCCAAGACGCGCAAAATCATCGGTATGGAAGCTTTGATCCGCTGGAACCACCCGGAAATGGGCCTGGTCGCGCCGTCGCATTTTATTCCGCTGGCAGAAGAAACCGGCCTCATCGTGCCTATCGGCGAATGGGTGCTCGACACCGCCTGCCGCCAGAACAAAGCCTGGCAAAACGCCGGCTTCGCGCCAGTACGCGTCGCGGTCAACATTTCCAGCCCGCATTTCCGTCAGGAAAAATTACTCGAAGCGACCTCTTTAGCGTTAAACAATAGTCAACTCGACGCAAGCTATCTCGAGATAGAAGTGACGGAAAGTCTGCTGATGCAAAATATCGAATCGACCATCGCCGTGTTGGAAAAACTCAAATCGATGGGCATCAAACTTTCCATCGACGACTTCGGCACCGGTTATTCTTCGCTCAACTACTTGCAGCGTTTCCCGATAGATTCACTGAAAATCGACCGCAGCTTTGTCAAAGATTTAGGCAACACACCCGAAGACGCCGCGATTACGCGCGCCATTATCGCCATGGCAGACAGCTTGAATCTCAGCGTGGTTGCCGAAGGCGTCGAGACGGAAAAACAAATGGAAATTTTGCAGACTATGGGCTGCAAAGAAATGCAGGGCTATTTATTCAGCCAACCCGTGCCCGCGCAAGTCGCCAGCCAATTGTTACGTGCTGGGATGATTTTGCCTAAACCGAAAACGGAAGAGATCGATGCGGCGGGGAATTTGTTGCGGCTGGTGAAGTAAGTATATTTTGAACCAATAATAACGGCCGCAAATGCGGCCGTGATTTTTTCAAATAGCCAAAGCGTTCGGCATCGAATTCACGAATGGCTTCCTCTCGCGAGGCCGCGCTGCAAGTCATACAACCCTCCTATATCCTCCGCCAACCTGCTTCTCGTTATGCTTTCCGGCACAGCGTTTCAACTTCCAGATCTGACTTTTGTACTGATTAAACTTGGTGCTGCAAGGTCATCGAGCGTTTTATTTATAAGATTCATTATCAATAAAATCGCACGGGCATTTTAAATAAAAATGTTAACATATTGATTTTAATCAATATTAATTTATTGACACCCATGCCCTATTTAGACAT
>JAYVGF010000286.1:0-3850 GCA_043772415.1 Betaproteobacteria bacterium | reverse complement strand
GCCGGCTACTTTTGCCGCCGGGACCGATTCGCCCGTGAGCAAGGATTCATCGGTTTTGAAATCACTGCAACTGAGCAACACCGCATCGGCCGGCACGCGGTCGCCTTCTTTCAGCAGCATGATGTCGCCGCATACCACTTCGCGCCCGGCTATGCGTATGGCCTCGCCGTCGCGCATCACCAAAGCGCGCGGGCTGGATAAGTCGCGCAGTGCTTCCAGCGTGCGCTCGGTTTTGCGCTCCTGGAAAAAAGTGATGCCTATCATCACCAATACGGAAGTCAGCAGTACCAGCGCTTCGCTTATGTCACCGAGGAAAAAATAGACGGTTGCTGCCGCAATCAGCAACAGGAACATCGGCTCGCGTACCACCTCCAGCGCGATACGCCAGACGCTGCGTGGTTTAGATGACGGTAACTCATTCGGACCGTCTTGGAGCAGGCGTGCAGTAGCCTGAGATGCAGTGAGACCAGATGCGGCGTTCGTCGCAGTATCAGACATTACGCAGTCAGCTTTCCGAGATGAAAGCGCCTTATCGGCGCAGGCGTCGAAAATATAGGAGCCCGAACCACACACGTCGCGCCAACCGCATGACGGTGACCGGCCGCCAGACTGTCATGGCGACGGCAGTCGCTACGATGGCAGCGGGCGGAAATGGCGAAGCGCGTAGCGCGTTGATACCGCCGTCGAGGTTGCGTGCTGCGCGCGACCAAGGCCTCGCGGCATGCACCAGATCCAAACGCTGCCGCCTGGCTATTTCGACTAGGTGTAGGCGGCGTTGCGTATATCGGCCTAAAGCAAACATTATCGGTTTGGCTCCAGCAGATCGCGGTCTTTTCTGAATTCAGCCAGCGTAGCGGAAAGAAAACGCGGCCTCGATTGGTAGCGGCTGCGAAACACCAGCCACATCACCAGTGCGCTGCCGATAAAAAATAACGCCAACCCGCCGACGGCCCATAGTCGGTAGCTATCCCATAACGCGACGATGACGAACATACCGGCGAAGATCAAACCTATGGTGAAGCAATAAAACCCCGCCGCTGCCAGCAATACCAGGCCAGCCATGCGCGCGCCCTCTTCTTCGATTTCCGCCGATGCGAGCTCGATGCGGGTTTGCAGCATCTCAATCACAGTCGCTGCAAGATGCCGCAAGGAATCAAGCAAGCCTGTCGCTGACGCGCCGCCCGTGCGTAGCGGCTCGTTGTCAACTGTGCTGGCCATCAATGCCGCCGAATCAACATACCGACTATCACGCCCATCGCAGCGCCAATGCCGATGGCTTGCCATGGTTTGTCGTGCACATATTCATCGGTAGCTTTGGCCGCATGCTTGGCCTGGGTGACGGCTTTATGTTCCAGATCTGCCAGTTGATCCTTCGCGGCACGCAAAGTATGTTCGGCTTTTTTGCGCGCATGGGCGTAACCTTCGCCCGCCTGATCCGCTGTCACTTTGAGCAGCTCTTCCGCGCTGGTGACAACGGCCTTCAAATCGGCTGCCAGCTTTTCCTGAGTGACTTCTTTCCAATCTGAAACTTTCATGGCTTTCTCCTTTTAAGGGTTAACACGTCTAACACTCGTTTCATCATAGTTTTCTACTCAATCCTGCTATTGATATGGATCAAATCTAATGGCTATTTGGATCATTGATCTATATCAAGCTGACAGGAAGTTGAATTTCCATATTATTAAAAAGTGTATCCAACTGACAGGGGGAGACGACATAAAATGGGTTGCCGCAAAAATAATATAGTGGATCATTTTCGTCTTCCGCGTGCGGATGCCAAACCGCCGAGCCGGCTCCACCGCTCTTGTTATCGCGCGGCCATGAAAAATGTAGGGTGGGCAAAGCGATAGCGTGCCCACGCTGAACGGTGCGGTGGGCACGCGTTGTTTTACCCACCCTACCCAAGCTAGAAAATTCAAGCTGTCCAAAATTATGCGCTGATTTATTCACTAACAAAACACACAAACTTGAACTATAAAGAATTGACGCTACCGCCTCCAGAATCGCCTCACGCATACGCAAGTAAATTTATTTGTTGTGAGGCGAAAAAATGTCACAAGGGATCAAAACAAAAAATAAATTTAGATCAAGGCCACTTTAATTTTTCTGAACCTGTTTTTTTTACGTTCTATACCGGGGGATATAATGACCACACTAATCGCAATGCACGAAGTTGAAGACGGCGAGCACTGGGCGCGCGCCTGGCAGAAAAAGGCCGGCAGTCGGCATGAGATGTTTGCCAAGATCGGCGTCTCCGTCCGCACCTTTCGTGATCCGCAAAACGCCAATTTGACCGGTCTCATTTTTGAAGTGCCAGACATGGCGAAATTCCAGTCGTTCATGCAATCCGACGAGGCGAAGAACGCCATGGGTGAAGATCGCTTGAAGGTAGCAACAATCCGGATATTGCACGAGTTCGCGCCCTAGTGCGCCGTACTGGCAAGGAGGATGACATCATGAACGACGCAGATAAAAATGCACAGAGCGTACGACGCGGTTACGCGGCCTTCAACACGGCCGACATGAAAACACTCACCGAACTTTTTCACGAAAGTGCTTCGTGGCATACGCCGGGGCGAGGCTCCCTCGCGGGCGACCACCAGGGACGCGACGCGGTCTTTGCCTACTTCGGCCGGCTGGGCGGCGACACGGCAGGCACCTTCAGGGCCACACTGCAAGACGTATTCAAATGTGACGACGGCCGCGTGATCGGCATTCATCACAACAGCGGAACGCGCAATGGCAAGCAGTTGGATGTTACCTGCTGCCTGGTCTTCGAGTTCAAGGACGGCCGGGTGACGGATGGTCGAGAACACTTTTACGACCTCTACGCATGGGACGCATTTTGGTCGTAAAAATATTCGACCTTAATTGCCCTTGATATTTTTGTTGTTTTTGTTTTGAAGGAAGGCACTGTTGAATTAAATGCGAACAGCAGATCCGTCACTGCGTTCAGGATGACAACCACTTTCGTCATTCCCGCGCAAGCGGGAATCCAGCGAAACAGAAACGTTTTTCTCAAAGCGTTTTTGAAGTAAAGCATTTAGTCTGTAAGGCACTGGATTCCCGCCTCCGCGGGAATGACGGTCTTGTTGTCAGCCGTAGCCTGGATGGAGCGTAGCGTAAGCCGGGGAAATCTATGCGACACAAACGAAACCCGGAATCCGCTGCGCTGCTTTCGGGCTATATTTTTGTTTGTCGTTCTGAGAAATTGTAGGGCGCAATGAGTAACGCGAATTGCGCCGCATGTGTGACTCAGCCGTCCGCTCGGTGCAATTCGCTACGCCCATTGACACCTGCGTATTTTTTCATTCTCAATTGCTGTCATGATTAAAATCAAATGCGACAAGCATATCCTGCGGTTTGCTCAGGATGACAAGCAATTTAGCTTCAATCGCCTGATGCGATTTATTTGCTAACTCGGACTGCAGCGGCACCACGGCAAGTTTGGGCGAAGTTAAGTCTGATACTTAGGAGAAGTCCGTAGCCACCTTCTGCTATTGCACCACGTCAAGGAATGGCGTTTCGGGCTCGCTCACATAAAAGATAGCGAGCCGCAGCGCTTCAGTGCTGCTACGGTTGTAGCCAGTCATCTTGACGTTCGGCGGCTCGATGTAAGCCTCCCCCGCCCTGATAGTGACCGGCTCGCGCCCTTCCAGTTCCAGCGTAAAAGCGCCCTCAAGGATATAAACCGTCACCGGTGATCGGTGGGTGTGAAGCACGGTTCTGTCGCCCGGCTTGAAGCTGGCAGTCAGTACGCGCACTTCTTGGGTGTTTCCCTTGGGCATACCGGCTACGCTTTGCTTCAGCACCAATTGGGGCGCCGCCAGACCCGGCTCGTGGGCGACTA
>JAYVGF010000285.1:0-4637 GCA_043772415.1 Betaproteobacteria bacterium | reverse complement strand
ATGCATGAGTGTGTTGACACGCCTGCAAAGGACCGACTGTTCATAACTGGGAAATGTGCATGATGGCCGGCTTCAACGATGTTGAACATTCTCGATAGCGGCCGATGGAATTTTTCATGCAATTTTTTCGTCAACGTCTGCATTGGAGCAAATATTCGACCGTCTGCATTGGGCCGAATTTACCAGTTGTCCATATTCTCAATTGCGGCCATTCAACGTAATATTTTCATTGTAGAAGGCTTAGCTTGCTACGTGCCAACGGTTCGAGCCTATATTTTTTAAAGAATACACCGCGCAGTTTTGCATCGGCAAGCTGAGTTGATATTGCCGGAAGGCTCTCATGCTGCTCGGATCGTCACAATCATTGCCCTGCAACTTCCAGAACAGCAAAGCGAACCATATTCCGTAACCGAATACCACTGTTTGATCTGACAGGTTAGGAAAATCAAGAATATAAGCATTAACGCGGCCATTAAATTCCATAAAGGTTTCGGCTTCGTCCCCCATCCGCATGAAAGGGTCGGAAGCTTCCCAATAAGCATGGGCAATGGGTCTGCGTTGCACTCCCGTCATCCCTTCGATCAGCGAGTGGCCTAGCGCAGAAAACTCATGAAGCAGCGGATGAACATTTATTGCTTGTTGGGTTTTTTCGCTCAAGGGTTGCGCCGTCTGTTGCGTACGCAAGTATTTCGACACCAGGATGCAGGAGGGCTGTACCGCAAATTGTTCGGCCAAGTTTTTTGCTTGATGCCTGCCTAGATCGGAAAGCGGGATGTCGGCATGCGGCATGGTCACGCCCCCTACGTTGGCGGTACTTTCGCCATGTCGGACAAAGTAAATGGTAGTCATACGCTCCCTCGATGCGCCCGACCGTTTGCGGTCATTTGTCGGCGCAAAAAACGAATTTTCTGTTCTGTCGTACTCGGGACTTATTCATGCACCGTTTTTCGGGGTGGCAGCGGCGCCTCGACGCTGTGAAATTCCGCCGCCGGCATGGCCTGTAAAAAACTTCCTGCTTGTTCCGGCGTCGCGTGCAACCACTCATCGCGCCGTTCAACGGGCACAATCACCAGCGACCGTTTTTCATCACCGGGTTTGTGAAACCGTCCCATGACGGGATGTCCGTCCGCATTGATCGTCAACATCGAAAAGCTATGCAAGCCTTCGCCGGTCGGCTTCTTCCAGTAGTCCCAGATCGCCGCTACGGTGAAAGCCTGCTTATCCTCGCGTTCGATTTTCCAGCGGATGGCTTTGCCGGTTTCGTAATCGGGTTCGTAAAACGCCGCCATTGGGACTAAAGCATAACGGCGCTTCTTCCATGGTTCGCGGTAACTGGGTTTGCTGGCGACGGTTTCAGTGCGGGCGTTGTAGGTTTGGCGGCTGATTTTGTCGTCTTTGCTCCAGAACGGCACCAGCCCGAACATGGCTTCGCGCAATTCTGCTTCGCCTGATTCATGCGCTAGCAGTTCGATCGGCGCCAGGTAACCGGGGTAAATTTCTGCCTTATGCTCGAATGTCGGTATCGGCCATTCCAATTCATCGATGTATTGGTCGCGCTTGGGCGGTTGATAATTGGAACACATCACTTTGCTTTCAACATTTCCAAAAATCGCTCTAGCGACGCCCGTCCATAAACAGGAATCCGATATTGATTACCTTTGGTAAAAACCTTACCCGGCGTAAAACCGGCGCGTCTCAATTCGCGTTGAATCACCGCCAGCTCTGCTTTGTCTGTTGCTGTTAAACGAAACTCGAAACCACGCCGGTATAAGCCCGTTGCGAGCCCATCGAGGCATTTTTCCAGCGGTGGGCGCGTATATCCGTTTCTGTGAAAAAACGCCGCCAGTTGTTCAAAGCTGCTAATAGTGTCTTGCGTTACTTTGGCCATGTCATGCTCTCACTACCGGCATTTCATCCCAGCGCGTGGTGTAGCGCGGGGTCATGCGTTCCTGCTTCATGGCCCATGCGCGCTGGTCAGTGCGTTTGTTCGTGATACCGGCGCTGGCCATATGTACCGTGTTGCGGCCAAAACGATCATTCAGTCGGTCAAAGGTTTGCATCAACGCTTGCGACTGTTGTTTGAGCGACTCCGTCGATACGTCGCCGGGTTGAGCCAATAAATCCAGTTCGCCTTGCACCGTGGTGTCGGCCTGTAAATCCAACAGCATCACACCTGCTTTAGCGTACAGATAACCGGGGCGGTAGAGCGCCTGCAAGCCTGCCAGCGCCGCTTGCACCAGCTCGCGCGTATCGGCGCTAGGGCGAATCAGGGGAATGACGACGGAACGGCTATATTGTTTTTCAGGACGGAATGGACTGGTGCGAATAAACACCAACACTTGCGCACAAGTGCTTGCCTGACCGCGCAGCTTTTGCGCCGCGCGTGTGGCGAATTCGGTTACGGCTTCGCGCAGTTCATGCAATTCAATCACCGGATGGCCGAATGATCGCGTCGTCGCTATTTCCTGTTTATCCGGCGCGACTTGTTCCAGCGCAATACAGGGTGTCCCTTGTAACTCGCGCACGGTGCGTTCAAGGGTGACTGACCAGCGGGCGCGCACCGTGGCCGGGGTGAGTTGCACCAATTGCGCGACGTGGTGAATGCCTTCCGCGTTGAGTTGTGCTGCAATACGCGCGCCGATCCCCCACACTTCGCGCACCTCGGTTTTCGCCATGAGTTGATGCACCACGTCTGCGGGTAGCGTGGCCAAGTTACATACTTGTGCGAATTCGGCCGGATAACTGCCCGGCTTGCGTTCGGCGGTCTTGGCGATGTGGTTCGCCAGCTTGGCCAGCGTCTTGGTGTGGCCGATACCGATGCCGCACGGAATGCCCACCCATTGCAAAATGCGCGCGCGTAGCTTGCGCCCGCGTTCAGTCAAATCGCCGCGCACGCCGGTCAAGTCCACAAAACTTTCATCGATGGAATAAATTTCCTGCGCCGGGGCAAACCCGGCGATGATGCTGGCTACGCGGTCGCTGATGTCGCCGTAGAGTTCAAAGTTCGCCGATAGCGCCACCAAGCCATGTGATTCTTCTAAGTTGCGAATCTGGAACCACGGGTGTCCCATTTTAATGCCCAAGGCTTTGGCTTCATTGCTGCGCGCAATGGCGCACCCGTCATTATTTGATAAGACAATCACCGGCTTGCCGTTCAGGCTAGGGCGAAAAATCCGCTCGCACGACACATAAAAATTATTTCCGTCGATCAAGGCGTACATGGTGCATCAAACCGGAAATTGCTTGAACGCAGTCAACACCACGCCAAAGATGGTAATGGTCTGACCGTCTTTGGGGATGATGTCGGCAAAGGTCGGATTGCCCGCTTTGAGTTTCATTTGACCGGCGCGGATCACCAGTTTTTTAATCAGGAATTCGCCGTCAATGACGGCCACCACAATATGGCCGTTGCTCGGGGTAATGGCGCGGTCTATCAAAATATAATCACCATCAAAGATGCCTAAGTCGCGCATGGATTCGCCCACTACGCGCATTTGCACCGTCGCTGCCGGGTGACGAACCAGTTTCTTGAGTACGTCGATGCGTTTGCCGATGTGGTCTTCAGCAGGCGAGGGGAAGCCCGCTTGCACGCTCGTCTTGAATTCGTAAGCGTGAAGATGGGTCAGGGTGAAGGGTTCGGGGTACATGACATCGACACATTTATTCGGCCTTAGCATCTTTGCGTTAGGCAAAGGTATCTGACCGAAAGCATATTTTACACCGATTATTTCGGCAGCGTGGCAGTCGATAGGATGCAAGTAAAGTAGGCTCGCAGTGCCCAGTCTTGAAACAACCGCTGCGGCCGCAGGTTACTTCATAGGAAAAATTCAGCTAAGTAAGGCTATAAAAAAAGCAACGCTGATTGCAGCGTTGCTTAAACATTAACTATGCAATCAACTTGTGGCCGGTACACTACCGAGCAGGAATTTCATCTGATCCGTCAGGATATGACGGTTGCGTAAAATGAAATGTTCATGGCGGTTAGGCGTGTAAGGGACATACAACAAAGCCATTCCGGACTGCTGAGGCGTGCGGTCTGCTTTGCGTGAATTACAACTACGGCACGCCGTGACAACGTTAGTCCATTGATCGCTTCCGCCTTTGGAAGCGGGCATGATGTGGTCGCGCGACAGTTTAGGCGCGGCAAAACGTTCGCCGCAATAAGCGCAAAGGTGACGATCCCGCGCGAACAGCAAGTCATTCGTCAGCACAGGCGTACGCGAAAAACTCCGCGCATCCACTTTGCTCCCGCGAATCGCAATGATCGATTTGGTTTCAAGGCGCGAACGGGTGCCGTTGCGCTGAAGACCGCCCAGATACACGCTCGTGTCTTCTCCCAATGACCAAATCACCAGGTTTTTTGCGTGGTAAGTCATGGCCTCTTCGATAGAGACCCAAGCATGGGGCAGTCCAGCCGAGTCCAGGCTCAAGATCATTTTTTGCATGATATTTATTCCTTATTTTTTCAATCTACTATTCAATTGATGCAAAGCGGACCGGGACTTTGCCCCGGCCCGATTGTAATCAGTTGTGTTAAGGGCGGATTTTCACCAAGTCCTTCAGCACGCCTTCCAACCCACCGAACACCGAAATCTTGTCGATCTTTTCAGTGATTTTTTCCAGCGTTTCCAGCTCCT
>JAYVGF010000284.1:0-1561 GCA_043772415.1 Betaproteobacteria bacterium | reverse complement strand
GCTAGTGAAGCTGCTGATGCAATCAATAGATTCTTACGAATTTTGAACGTATTTTCGGAAAACTCGATAAATACGGGCTCACCCAAAACCTTCTCAACAGCTTCAAGTTCTTTTTCTGATAGTTTATGGTTTTCTATGATGGCGCCTCATTAAGGAAATTTCGAAATTAAAAACACAATTAAGATTGGACTAACAGTACCTTTTTCAAACCAAATCCCGCAACCGATAATAAGCCATCGCCATCACCAGCATCGGCGTGCGCAATAATTTTCCGCCGGGAAAGTTGTGGTGGGGGATTTTGCTGAACCAATCGAACCGTTCGGCTTGGCCTGCTATGGCTTCGGCGGCTAGTTTACCGGCCATGCCGGTGAGCGCGAGGCCATGGCCGCTGAAGCCTTGTAGATAATAGATGTTGTTGCCGATGCGGCCGAAATCCGGCGCGCGGTTCATGGTGATATCGACGAAGCCACCCCAGGCGTATTTGATGTCGGCGTCGCTGAGTTGCGGGAACACTTTGATGATGCGTTGCTTCATGCTTTGCGCCATGTTGAGCGGCGTCATGGTGGAGTAACTCACTCTGCCGCCGAACAACAAGCGATGGTCGGCGACAACGCGGAAATAATCGAGGATGAAATTGGTGTCGCACACGGCGACGCGATTTTTAATCAAACTATCGGCGCGTTCTTTGCCTAGCGACTTTGTGCCGACGATGTAGGTGCCGACAGGCATGATGCGTGCGGACACTTGCGCCATGGTGTCAGCGAGATAGACGTTGCCGGCCAGCACGACAAAATCACACATCACTGCGCCATTCGCCGTTATGACGCGTGGACGCGCCCCCTGCTCCACACGCAAGGCGCGGGTGTGTTCGTGTATCACCACGCCTTTTTCCAGCGCAGCTTTCTCGATGCCAAATACATATTTACGCGGATGCAAATGGCCGGAGTTGGTATCCAGCACGCCAGAATGAAAGCGCTTGCTATCGATCCATTGCCCGACATTTTGTGGCTCTATCCATTGCACATGTTGGTAACCGTAACGCGTTTGGATGTCGTCGTACCATTGCTTGAGTTCGTTGGCTTTGCGTTGATTCACTGCCAGCGATAAATAGCCATCGACGTAATCGCAATCGATGTTGTATTGCTTGATGCGTGAGCGCACTAAGTCCAGCGCCTCGATGGAAATATCCCAAGTGTGTTTCGCGGTTTCAAACCCCGCGACTTTTTCCACCACGCTGTTGTCACACGCCAGGCCCGCCAGTGATTGCCCGCCGTTGCGGCCTGATGCACCCCAGCCGATTTCCTCGCCTTCGAGCACGATAACTTTGTATCCGCGATCCGCGAGTTCCAGCGCCGCCGACAATCCCGCGAGTCCCCCGCCGACCACGCACACATCCGCATGTTGCTCGCCCACGAGCGGCGCATGTTCACGCTCGCGCGGCACGCCGAGATGATAATAATTTTTGCGCGTGAGTTCGAGTTCGGAAGCAATCATTTTAATATTTATATAATTATTTGATTATATTCACTATTTTGTCATGCCGATGAGCGGTTTGTCCGCA
>JAYVGF010000283.1:0-14784 GCA_043772415.1 Betaproteobacteria bacterium | reverse complement strand
CCGCGCGCACGCGTTGCGGTGGTTCAAGCAACGGTTGGCGTCACTACCATCACTCCCATCCGAACCTTCCCCCGTCAAGGGGGAAGGACTTTGTGCATCTGCTGTTCAAGTATTGATGATGAATCTGAAAGCCTCACGCGTGCGCGCGGCGCACCCTAAGCAGCAGCCCAATTCTCCACTATCAACTGCAAAGTCTGATTGCCATTATATTCATTCACCGATAAACGATAAGTCGCGCGTATCTGTTCGGGCAAGGGATCGGCATGAGAAAACAACATCGCTTCAAACGTATTGCGGTCTTTTTGTAATTTTAACTTCAGGTGTTTTTCGCCGACGATGCGTTGTGATTCGACTTTGAATATGTCGCAGAATACCGGTACAGGAAAGCCTTGGCCCCAGACTTGGCTTTCGATTTCTTGCGCGAGTTGCATGGAGGTTTCTTTGGTCGGTAGCTCGCCGTCGGTTTCGATGGTTTTGGTCAGGTCGGCAGGAGAGAGCAGGGTTTGTAGGGCAGTTTCAAACTCTGTACGGAATTTTTCAAAGTCGGGTTCGCGGATTGTTAATCCCGCCGCCATCGCATGCCCACCGAATTTCAGGATTAAATCGGGATGTTTTTTCGAGACTAAATCGAGCGCGTCGCGTAAATGCAAGCCGTGTATCGAGCGGCCTGAACCTTTGATTTCATCGTTTAGGCCTTTGGCGAAGGCGATCACCGGGCGATGATATTTGTCCTTGATACGTGACGCAAGAATGCCGATAACGCCTTGATGCCATGTTGGATCAAACAAACAGAGGCCAAAGGTCGGGACGATTTTTTCATCCTTCATCCTTCCGCCTTCATCCTTAATTTTGTCTAGTATCGTCATAGCCGACTCTTGCATGCCTGCTTCTATATCGCGCCGTTCGCGATTGAGCGCATCGAGCTGCTGTGCCAATTGCAAAGCGCGCGGCTTATCGTCGGTGACCAGGGTTTCGATGCCGAGCGACATATCGTTTAAGCGTCCTGCCGCGTTCAATCTTGGCCCGACCATAAAGCCCAAGTCGTAGGTGCCCGCGCGTCTTGCGTCGCGTCTTGCTACTCGCAGCAACGCTTGTACGCCCGCACAAGCGCGATCAGCGCGGATGCGCTTTAAGCCTTCGCTGACCAAAATACGATTATTGCCGTCGAGTTTGACGACGTCGGCCACTGTACCGAGCGCGACTAAATCGAGTAAGTCAGCCAGCTTCGGTTGGTTGCTGTCGTCGTATGCGCCGCGCTCGCGTAGCTCTGCGCGCAAGGCTAGCATGACATAAAACATCACGCCAACTCCGGCGAGGGATTTGCTGGGGAATTCGCAACCCGGCTGATTTGGATTGACGATGCAGGTCGCGGCGGGAAGTGAATCGCCGGGGAGGTGATGGTCTGTGACCAATACCTTGATGCCGAGCCGGTTCGCTTCTGCCACGCCTTCGACGCTGGCGATGCCGTTATCGACGGTGATGATGAAGTCCGGTTTGCTTTGCGCGGCGAGTTGGACGATTTCCGGCGTCAGGCCGTAGCCGTATTCAAAGCGGTTCGGTACTAAATAATGCACCTCCGCGCCGAACATGCGCAGCGCGCGGATGCCTACTGCGCAAGCCGTTGCGCCGTCGGAGTCGTAATCGGCGACGATGAGGAGTTTCTTTTTTTGTTCTATCGCATCGGCGAGTATTTTTGCCATTGTCTGGCAATGGGTGAGTAGCTCTAATGGCAATAAGCGTTTGAGCGCCGCATCGATTTCTTCCGTCGAAGTAATGCCGCGCGCGGCATAGACACGCGCGAGCAAAGGCGAAATACCACTTTTTAATAATGCGTCGTATGCAGTTTGCGGAATCGAGCGGGTGACGATGTTAGGCATAAGTCCCTATTGGTTTAGCGCGGCGCCAGAATTTGCGCAGGCTGTTTTTGGCGATAACAAATTCGCGCGCTTGGTATGGGTTCGGGTCGATAAGGGTCAATGAATTGATTGCGCCAGACTTTAACGCAGCGAGTAATGGCGCGAAATATTCGGCGTCCAATCGCTCATGCGCGGCACGCCATTTGGCTAAATCGCCATATAGCATACTGTTATGTAAGTAATTGATTATAAACAAATTATTTTCATTGCTCTGTGTGGGAAATTGCAGGATGTTTGTTGGTAAAGCTTGCGCGTCAATTTGCGCAGCTTGCGCCAGCCCGCGCGCAAAAATATCGTCGCTGATAATGTGGGTAAATTCGCTGCGGATATTTTGCGGCATAAATCCACCGCCCCAAAACCACACGCTGTTGATTGGTAATTCGCGCCGTGATTCACGCGCGACATTGACTGGGTGTTCGAACAACAACATCTGCACTTCGTTCATGCGTTGTCGCCACAACGCGGATTCTGTGCCGGACGGCATCAGCGCATCAATACTGCTGCCGCAAGCCTGGTCGAGCGTGGCCGTTGTCAGCGCAGGCTCGCTATCCAGTTTTACGTACCAACGGTCCGGCGCGGGAGCGATGAATTGCAAGCCATCTTCTTGAAAGTGTTGATTCAGTGTCGCGCATAAAGCATTTGCTTCTGTTTGATCCAACGGCGCGGCTTGCGCATCGAACAAAAACATTTCGTCACGCTGGATGCGCAGATGCACCGGGTCGGCGCGCAGCCAGTAAAGTTTGCCGGGATCGTGTCCATCGGCTTTGAGGGTAATCGGCGCAACGGGCATGTTCTCAATACCAAACGATCGGCATAGCCATTCATCATAACTATCGGAATCGATAGGCCGAATATCCGCGCGGCAGAGCAGGGTTTCCAGCGCGGGCGTGCGTAAGTCGCGGTATTCATCGCCTTGCAGTGGTTCGATAAACAGCGACGGCATGAGAAGGTGACAATCGGCAGGCATGGTGTCTTATATAGGGTTTATCCCTACATTTTAGCATCGGCGCGCATAGGCTTTGTGTTTATCCCGCTGCTTGTGGCACACTGGCGCCTGATTTCAACACAAATAGACCAACGTGACTCCATACGAACTCTTTGTCGGCCTGCGTTACACCCGCGCCAAGCGTCGCAATCATTTTATTTCCTTTATTTCGCTGATTTCCCTGCTCGGCATCGTGCTCGGTATGACGGCGCTGATTACTGTGATGTCGGTGATGAACGGTTTCCAAAAAGAAGTGCGCGATCGCATGTTGAGCGCGGCATCGCATATTCAGATTTCCGGTGCGGATAATGTGCTGGCTGATTGGCCAAAAACCGCAAAAGAATCGAAACAGAATAAAGCTGTGATCGCCGCTGCGCCGTATGTGTCCGGCCAAGGCTTGCTGATGAATGGTGATGTATCGCATCCGGTTTTTGTGCGCGGCATTTTGCCCGACCAGGAGCCGGGCGTGGCCGACATCGATAAGCAAATCAAAGCCGGCGCGTTAGAAAGCTTGAAGCCGGGTGAATACAATATTTTGCTCGGAGCCTATCTCGCACGTTCGCTTAAAGTCGGCGTCGGCGACAAGGTATTGCTCATCACGCCGCAAGGCCAGGTCACGCCAGCAGGCTTGGTGCCGCGCCTGCGCCAGTTCACCGTCGGCGGTATTTTTGAAGTCGGGCATTACGAATACGACGCGGGTTTCGGTTTGATCCACATGACCGACGCGCAAAAACTCTACCGCCTCGACGACGATAAAGTCAGCGGCGTGCGGCTGAAATTACAGGACATGATGAAAGCGCCGGAAGTGTCGCAACAGTTGGCGCGCACGTTGACGGCGGACGCCTACATTACCGATTGGGCGCGACAAAACGCCAATTATTTCCGCGCGGTGCAAATTGAAAAACGCATGTTGGCGCTGATCCTTGCGCTGATTATCGCCGTCGCCGCGTTTAATATTGTGTCTGCGATGGTGATGGTGGTGACGGAAAAACAATCGGATATTGCTATCTTGCGTACGTTAGGTGCTACACCCGCCAGCATTATGAAAATCTTCATGGTGCAAGGCGCATGGATCGGCGTTATCGGCACCATCCTGGGCTTGTCAGGCGGTATTTTGCTGGCGCTGAACGTGGACAAAGTGGTTAAATTTGTCGAGAAAATATTTTCCACCCGCATCCTGTCGCCGGAGATTTATTTCATCAGTGATTTCCCCTCGGAGATTCAAACCGCCGACGTGATGGTCGTCGCCGTGGTGTCGTTTGCCATGGCCTTGCTCGCTACCTTATATCCAAGCTACCGCGCCTCGCGCACCAAACCGGCGGAGGCGCTGCGCTATGAGTAATATTGTCCTAGCGTGCAACAACCTACACAAAAAATACACGCAAGGCCCGGTCGAAGTGCCGGTGTTGCATGGCGTGAATTTGCAAGTCCAAGCAGGCGAACGCCTGGCGATAGTCGGCGCTTCCGGTTCGGGCAAAAGCACGCTGCTACATATTCTTGGCGGGCTGGACAGCGCGACCGAAGGCACAGTGGAAATCCTCGGTCAGAATATTTCCCCCATGGGCGAAGCCGTTTTGAGCGCGCTGCGCAACAAGGCCCTGGGATTCGTTTATCAGTTTCATCATCTGTTGCCGGAGTTTTCTGCATTGGAAAACGTCGCCATGCCCTTGTTGATACGGCGCATGAAACCGGCCGAGGCCAACGCGCAAGCCTCGGCCATGCTCAAACGAGTCGGGCTGAGCCACCGGGAAAATCACAAACCCGGCGAACTCTCCGGCGGCGAGCGTCAGCGCACCGCCGTCGCGCGCGCACTGGTGACCAATCCGGCATGTGTGCTTGCTGATGAGCCGACAGGTAATCTTGATAGAAAAACGGCCGAGAGCGTGTTTGATTTAATGCTCGAATTGAATAGTTCTTTGAATACCAGTTTTGTGATTGTCACGCATGATCCGCAACTGGCGGCCCGAACGGAAAGAGTGATGCGTTTGGATGATGGCGTATTAAGCGCAGAGTGAAACATGTAGCCTGGATGCAGCATAGCGGAATCCGGGTTTCATAAGTATGGTCCCCCGGGTTATGACTTCTGTCGGCAGCTCTGCTGCTTTTGTTTACTCTTCTTTCTTCTTATCTAATTCCGTTTTCACAAATGTATTAAATTCATCAACCGCTTTATTTCCGGCACTCAAATGCGTTTCCGATTGTGTCTTTTGTTCTTGCGCGAATTTGTTTACGCAGTCACGGTAGTCGTTTATTTCTTTTTGAAAGCCTTTCATGCGCTGTTCGCTGGCTAGTTTGCCGGGGTTTTCCGGTTTGGCGCAACTGTGTTTCGGTTCAGTTGTATCAGCCAGCACGGGCAATGAACTGAGGATGAAAATAATGAGTGAAAAAATGAATTTATTGGTCTTGGCCTGCATCATGCGCTCCTGATTTAAGTATTTGAATATATTGAATATTTTGTAATCAGTATTCTACCGGTATTGGGTCTAAGCTGCGCCACATATACCAGGTCGACACGCTGCGCCAAGGTTGCCACGCTTCGGCTATTTTTGTCATTTTTATTTTAGTCAGCGGCTTGCCTTTGTTGTAATGCTTTTCCATCGCACGCTGCAAGCCGATGTCGGCTAGCGGCAATACGTTGGGGCGCAAGAGATGAAACATTAAAAACATTTCCGCGCTCCAGCGGCCTATGCCATTCACTTGCGTGAGTTCGGTGATGACGATTTCGTCGTCTTCGTGATTCCATTTGTCCGGGTCGAGCAGGCCTTCGTGAAAATGTCGCGCTAAGTCTTGCAAGTAAATGACTTTACGGCCGGAGAGTCCGCAGGCACGCAATTTCGGTTCGGTTTTACGCAACATTTTTTTTGGCGTCATGTCGCCGACTTCTTCCATCACACGGTTCCACACGCTTTGCGCGGCTTTGACCGAAATTTGCTGGCCGACGATAGAGCGGGCGAGGGTGGAGAAGGGATCGCCGCGACTGGTCATGGTGATTTCGGGATAATCTTTGACCAGCTTTTTCAGCACGGCATCGTTAGCCGCTAATTCTTTGGTGGCTTTGCGCCAATAATCAGGGGTCATAGACTTTAATGGCTTATTTTGAAATACTGCAGAAGGTTAAAAACATAACGCATACTCTACCGTAATCTAATTACTCCTACCAGACATGCGACTTTTCATCCTCGGTTTTGTTTTTGGCGCATGGTTCTTGCAGCAGCAAGCGCAATTGCCGGATACGCGTTATGCGTGGCTGGTGCCGTTGATTGCGCTGATCATGCTGGGCGGACAAAAATTTGCGCTGAAGTATGCGGCTAATTTGGGCTTGGCATTTTTGTTCGTCATCGCCATCGGCTGCGGTTACCACTGGGCCGCGTGGCGAGCCGATACGCGTATGGCGGACCGCTTGCCTGCACGATGGGAAGGCAAGGACATGGTCATCACCGGCGTAGTTGCGTCGTTGCCGCAAAAAAACGAGCGTGGCCTGCGTTTTGAGTTTGACGTGGAGAAAACGCTGACTGCCGAAGCAACAGCACCCAAACATATTTCTTTGAATGTCTATCGCGATAGCCGTGGCAGCGATGAAGGTGCGTCGTCCCTGCCAGAAATTCACGCGGGCGAACGCTGGCAATGGACGGTGCGCTTGCGCAAACCGCATGGCGCATCCAACCCGGATGGTTTTGATGTGGAAGCGTGGTTGCTTGAGCGCAATGTGCGCGCGGTCGGTTATGTGCGTAGCAAAGAAGCGATGCTGAAACATGATCGGGGTGCAAGCGGAGTGGGTTATTCCATCGATCGTTTGCGCGAAACCATCCGCGCTAATTTCAACCGGGTATTAAAAGACAAACCGCTTGCGCCGGTGTTGATCGCGCTGGCGGTCGGCGATCAATCCGGCATCAGTCAAAACCAGTGGCAATTATTTTGGCGCACTGGCGTCGGCCATTTGATTTCGATTTCCGGTTTGCATATCACCATGGTAGCAAGTTTGTTTTATGGCCTGGCGCTGTGGTTATGGCGCAGCCGACCGGCGCTGACCTTGCGCGTGCCCGCACAAAAAATCGCCGTCCTCGCCGGGATGGTTTCTGCGCTGGCTTATGCCTTGATTGCCGGATTTTCCGTGCCGACTCAGCGGACTTTTTATATGCTCGCCACGGTTGCCGCGTTTCTCTGGACTGGGCGTCTGTCATCGCCGTCGCGCGTGTTATGCGCGGCATTGTTGATTGTCACGCTGGCTGATCCGTGGGCGGTGTTGTCGCCGGGCTTCTGGCTCTCCTTCGGCGCGGTCGGCGCATTGATGTATGTGAGCGCGGGGCGCGCGGGGAAAATTCATTGGCTGCGTCAGCTAGGCGCTACGCAAGCGGCGATTACCTTGATCATGGCGCCGCTACTGCTGGTGTTGTTTCAGCAAGTATCCTTGGTGTCGCCGCTTGCCAACGCCGTCGCCATTCCGGTGGTGAGTTTTATCGTCACGCCGCTCACCTTGCTCGGCGCATTGCCGCCGTTCGATTTTTGCCTTTTACTCGCGCACAAAGTCATGCAATGGTGCATGGTTTTTTTGCAATGGATAGCGCAAATGCCCGGCGCCACATGGAGCAGCCACGCGCCGCCTGCGTGGACCATGTTGCTCGGCGTATTGGGTATGTTGTGGTTGCTCGCGCCGCGCGGCGTGCCCGCGCGCTGGCTCGGCGTAGTGTGGGCGCTGCCGATGTTTTTGTTGTTGCCCGACAAGCCTGCGCCGGGCCAATTATGGCTGACCGTGATCGATGTCGGCCAAGGACTTTCTGTCCTCGCACAAACGCAAAGCCATAACTTGTTATACGACACCGGCCCGTCTTACTCTGAAGAATCGGACGCAGGTAATCGTATCGTCGCGCCGTACTTGCGCGCCGCAGGCATCCATCAACTCGATGGTTTGATCGTCACGCATGTCGATTCCGATCATAGCGGCGGCGCGATTTCGATATTGCAAACTGTGCCGACGGGCTGGATGTTGTCGTCTTTAGAGCCCGATTCCGAAATCCATAAATATTCAATAAAATCAAAGAGATGTGAAGCGGGGCAAATGTGGGATTGGGACGGCGTGAAGTTTGAAATATTGCACCCCACCGCAGACAACCTTGACGATGATAGCCGCAAAATAAATAACAATGGCTGTGTGTTGAAATTAACTTCGGCGCACGGCAGCGCCTTGTTGACGGCGGACATTGAACAGCAAGCCGAAGGGGAATTGCTCGAACGCGAAGCGAATCTTAAAGCCGACGTAATGGTTGCACCACATCACGGCAGCAAAACTTCTTCAACACAAGAATTCATCGAAGCGGTAGGCGCAGAGCAAGTCATCTTCACCGTCGGTTATCGTAACCGTTTCGGGCACCCGAAAGAGGAAGTGGTGCAGCGTTATGTTGATCTGGAGACGAAAATTTATCGTAGCGACCAACACGGCGCGGTGTTGGTCAAGTTTGATGGCAGTAAAAAAAGGCCTATCACGTCATGGAGACAACACGAAAGGCGTTATTGGCGTGAGTAAGCGCAGCAGTCACCGCGTATAATAAAAGCAACTTAAATTGTAGCGCAGCCATGATCGCTTCCCCTAATACACAACACGCCACACCCGAGCTTGCGGCCTTGCTCACGCACTGCGTTACGCCTGAGCAAGTGAAAATTGCCGAGGCGGCGCGCCAGCTTTATGACGACAGCTTGACGTCGCCTGTGGTCAAATCCAGTGCGCTCAACGCGGCAAATATTCTGCTTGAATACGGCATGGACGCCGCTGCCGTGTGCGCGGTGTTATTGCAGGCATTGCCAAAACACGACAGCGCGGTTATCACCGCTCGATATGGCAACGACGTCGCCACGCTGGTGCAAGCCGTATTGAAAACACGCGAAGTCAGTGAAATGCCATTTGAAATTGAAGCGGGCAGGCATGCCGACCGTAGCGAAGCGGCGCGCCTCGAAGGGCTGCGCAAAATGTTGCTCGCCATGGCGGACGACGTGCGCGCGGTGCTGATTTTGCTTGCCCTCCAATTGCAAACCATGCGCGATATGGCGGATAAAAACCCGAACCAGCAACAAAACTTCGCGCGCCAGACTTTGGATTTATTCGCGCCGCTGGCGAGTCGTCTCGGCATATGGCAAGTAAAGTGGGAGTTGGAAGATTTATCGTTTCGCTATCTTGAGCCTGAGCTGTATCAAAAAATTATCAGCATGCTCGACGAGAAACGCGACGAGCGTGAAAAACATATTGAAGCCGTGGTGCGCATTCTGCAGCGTGAATTAAACCATGATCAGATCGCCGCGCAAGTCAACGGCCGTCCCAAGCATATCTACAGCATCTACAAAAAAATGCAGCGTAAAGGCTTGGCCTTCGGTGATTTATACGACATCCGCGCTCTGCGCGTGCTGGTGGAAAATATCAAGGACTGTTACGCCGTGCTCGGCGTGGTGCACAATTTGTGGGAGCCCTTGTCGGGTGAATTCGACGATTACATCGCCCACCCCAAGGGCAATAATTACCGCTCGTTACACACGGCGGTGATGGCCGAAGGCAAAACCCTTGAAGTGCAAATCCGTACGTCCGATATGCACCGCGATTCCGAACTCGGCATCGCCGCGCATTGGCGTTATAAGGAAACCGCTGGGCAGGATAAAAAATTCGACGCCAAAATTGCCTGGCTGCGGCAGCTACTCGATTGGCGCAGCGAAGTCAGCAAAGCAGGCGCGGGCACGAAGTCGGGTGTGTTTGATGACACGGTGTATGTCTTGTCGCCGCAAGGCCGCATCGTCGATTTGCCCAAGGGTGCGACGCCGCTGGATTATGCTTACACCATCCATACCGATCTCGGCCATCGCTGTCGCGGCGCAAAATTAGATGGCGTGATGGTGCCGCTGACTACGCCGCTCGCCAACGGCCAGCGCGTGGAAATCCTCACCACTAAAACCGGTGGGCCGAGCCGTGATTGGTTGCTGCCGTCGAGCGGCTATTTACACAGTACGCGCGCGTTGGCGAAAGTCCGCCTGTGGTTTAAGCAGCAATATTTCGATCAGGACGTCGCGCAAGGCCGCACGATTCTGGAAAAGGAAATGCATCGTGTCGGCGTGCATGACGCCAATCTGGAAAAACTCGCGCTGCATTTTCATCACAAGGTCACCGATGAATTTTTGTCTGCACTCGGTCGAGGCGAGATTACCCCTGGGCAGGTGGATACCGTTCTGCGCGCGGAAATCGCTATCGGGCCGCCAGCCGAAGCGATACCCGCGACGCGCACCGGCAAAGCGCAAAGCCAAACCGGCGGCGTGCTGGTTCTCGGCGTCAACAACATCGCCACGCAATTTGCCAAGTGCTGTAAACCCGCACCTCCGGAGAGCATCGTCGGTTTTATCACCAAAGTGCGCGGCGTCACCGTGCATCGCGACGATTGCCGCAGCATTAAAAATCTCAAAGCCGAACAACGCGAAAGGTTAATGCCCGCCGATTGGGGCAAAATCGGTAAAGGCGTATTCGCGGTCGATATCGAAATCGACGCGCAAGAACGCGCCAACTTGTTACGCGACATTACGGAAATGTTATCGCGCGAAAAAATTATCGTCGTCGCGGTCGCAACTTTGGCGCGCGCTGGCCAATTACGTTTGCGTTTGACGGTGGAAATTCTCAATCTCGCACAGCTGACCAACGTGATGAAAATCATTCAAACTATGCCGGGTGTGGTTAACGCAAGAAGAAAGTAAATATTGAATAAAATCAATAATATAGGTGTATTCGATTCCGGCGTAGGCGGGCTGAGTGTATTAAAGGCGATACGCACCTTATTGCCGCACGAACATCTCGTCTATGTCGCCGACTCTGCGCATGTGCCCTACGGAAACAAATCGCCGGAATATATCCAACAACGCTCCATAACGCTGACAAAATTTTTGCTGGAGCAACACCACGCCAAAGCCATCGTCGTCGCGTGCAACACCGCCACCGCCGCCGCCGTCAGTTTATTGCGCGAAAAATTTTCCGTCCCCATCGTCGGCATGGAACCAGCAGTCAAGCCCGCAATAGCCGCCAGTAAAAATAAAATCATCGGCGTCCTCGCCACGGAAGGCACGCTCAAAAGCGCACAATTCGCCGCGCTGCTCGAACGCTACGCCAACAACGTCAGCGTCATCACCCAACCTTGTCACGGCCTGGTAGAGAAAGTGGAGCAGGGCGACTTAAGCTCGCCCGCTACACGCGAGCTGGTCGCACGCTACGCGCTACCACTAGTCGAGCGCGGTGCAGATACGCTCATACTCGGCTGCACACACTATCCATTTCTGCGCGAACTCATCGCCGATGTCGTCGGCAAAAACATCACGCTGATCGATACCGGAGAAGCCGTCGCGCGACGCTTGCAAAGCGCGCTCATGGAAAAAAATTTACTGAATGTAATGAAAGAAAACGCAGAGAGCAGCGCACAGTTTTTTTCCACCGGCGATGTGCATGACGCTACACGCGTGATGTCGAAATTATGGGGTGCTCAAATAACTGCAACCGCATTACTAATATAACTATATGATTATTTTAATATTATCATTGCGATGATCGGACGTTGTGTATTCCAGTTTGAATTGTTCACCCAGTCCGAAGTTTTTGCCCAGATGTTCCAGTCCGAATTGATCGGCCTGCCGGCATCGTGATCGAGTGAATGACAGCAATGGAGATTTTGGAAATCCGACGTAAACGGCCAAGAGCAGTCATACGGAAATTCTCTCCAAAGCAGTCGTTCGACTTTCGTCACCAGTATAAAATGGAAAAATACTCACAATGAGGTTGAAATTGAAAAGGGCGGTCAATTGACCGCCCCTTTCTATTCGACAAATACTTGATAGCAAACTAAGTATTTTCTAACCAACGCTTATCGCCTATATAAGTCATATTTGCGTCCATAGCTGGCTGGTAAATTGATTCTCGGTAGTTACTATTCTCCAAGAGCCGGACGACTCAACGTAATATGAATATGATCATTATGGTCACCGACCGGGAGGTATTTGGCGTTGCTCCAAGTGCCCGTGCCAAAGTCTAGCGCTACCCCAGCAATCGTTGTTTTTCCGGTCTTGAGAATATCTCGCGCCCATCCAGATTGTAGTCCACCGCCGCCGCCGCCAAGCGCATACCTTAGTTCTACGACGGTAGCATTGTTCGCCAAATTGTCTAAACCGATCTTCGTTGCTGAAATCCATCCGATAACGCGCTGTTTGGCAGCGGCGGCTTGGGCTAGATTAGCGGGGGCGGTGCTTGACGCTAATATCACATCGGCTCTTAACTTGGCGTAATTGTCCCCCCCACTTACCGCTCCGGGGAAAGTATAAAAATGGAAAGCGTCAATATCAGTTCCATGTTTATGAGTCTGATGGCCTATATCCCGCCCATGCTCTCCAGATACATCATTAATTTTCGTAATCAATGGCCGATTGGCGTCCAACCAACCATAAGCGCCTTTGGAACTCCAGTCATCCCCGCCGGTATCCCGCGTGCTGTAGCGCCCAAACCCTGCGGGCATACGCCATAAACCACGTCGGTCACCTGAATCCTTCTCATCAGTTACTTCTGTGCCTGCGTCATCAACCGCTAGCTTAAAGCGATATTTGAGTTTATGAGTGGGTGGGGGTTGAGTATTCACCGAGGAAGGGGTGGATTTCAATGACACTCGTATGCGTAAAGTTTGTGCGTCAATTTCTTCGACGGACGAAGTGGGAGCCGTGCCAGGAGCTTCGTCGACAACTGTCATAACCGAATCAGGCGCAAGCAAAGTAACTGTCATCTTTTTGACCGTTGACGCCTCGGGCTTAGTAATCTTTAGTGTGAAATATCTGTCGAAAGTATTTAATTCGCCGGAACGAGGAATGCTATGGAAATCTAAAGGGACCGAAGAATCAGGAGTGATCGAATTAATTTTTACGCCTTTTTCGCCTAACGATGCATTGACCGTTGTGGTTAACAGGTCGTCGCCAACGTTCGTCGAGGTGGCAAACAAGGTAAGTGTAGTATCACTAGCCAATGTTAAATTCCCCACGTCTACGGTTTCTTTAATTTGACCAGTGCTGCCGTCGCTTTGCCAGACGGGTGATACGCTCAGCTGTGAGTTAATCTGGCGCGAAATATTGAAAAGCTGCTGACCGCTAGTGCCTGCCCGCACTGCCAGACTCCATGTGTCATTGTAAATACTCTGCGACAATACATAATAAGGATACTCAATTGTTGAAACTGTATACGTCAACTCAACGGTCTTGACGCCTTTTGCTACGGTTAAAGTTGCGGATTGAGTGCTGGGAACGTCCTGTGCGCCGGCGGAAACACTGATGGAAACTTTTGCTGGATCTGCTAATGCTGCGACCAGATTTGCTGAACTTAAAGGGGCGCCTGAAGCAATGGAAATCTGATTGCGTCTCGAAACATCTAACGGGTTTACTTTTAGCAATTGAGTATTGGCGTCGTTAATCAAGGCAGATTGAGTAGTGGCAAGAGCAGTAACCGTATAAGGAGGTACACCATTCTGTAAGTCGACCGTGCTAAGCATATTCAGCCCAATCGATTTATTGCTATTTAGTACTAATATCCCCTGCCCATAATAATAGACGCCACTTTGTAATGTTTCGCTATACAGTTCTAAATTACCTGCGGGCAGTAACGGGAAAACAAAGTTCCCGTTGGCATCTGATACGGTGTTGAAGACTAAGTCCGTGTTCAGGATTTTGCCTACGACAAATATTCCGGATGTGGTCAGCAATGGGTTAGAGGGCGGTTGAACTAATCGCCCCGATACTTTGTAAACGCTAAGGTAGAACTCCTTGCTGCTGTCGTAGACCCTTCCAGAACTACTCATGCCATGAACGTTCAAAATAATCTTGCCCGGGCGACTAAGCAGCAAATCTCTGAATCCATTAACGTTGGTTAAAACCAGCGTTCCATTGGACTGAAGCGAGAACATTTCCGTGACATATTTAGACGCCCCCCCCAAAGGATCAACTAACGCAATCAAATCGATGCTTTGAAGCAAAGCTGTGCTCTGGTCGGCATTCAAGAACCGCAGCGTGAGAGACGTAAAGGCACGATCAAGGATTCCATCCTTTACCTGATCAATTGCGAGAGATGCGCTTTCACTGATTTCCTTGCCTTCTGCAAGGGTAATGCTGACTTCTTTGATTTCGCCGCGTGCTAACGTCACCGAGGTTTGCCCGAGCGATGACGGATAGAGGCGAGCCTCAACAAGAATTGTGCGCGCAGGAACTTGAATTTTTAATGTTCCGTCAGGCCCAGTTGCTCCAAATTCAACCCCATCAATATTTATTATTACACCTGCGGGTGCGGGGCCAAGTATGCCCGTAGCATCAAGGTCGGATGGCAGAAAAACGCGCACAGTTAGTGTAGCCATATCGATCGTGGTCACACCAGATATGCAGCCTCTAAGTGATTTGATCGTAGAACGTAGCTGATCTTTAGTTTGGGGTGACACGGCGCCATTTGACGGCAAATCGATTTGCTGTAAAGCAATATCAATTTGCTTTAAGGCTATTACCTTGCTGTTTGGTTTTCCGGAAGAATAAGTCCTCCATGCGTTTTTTGTATGTGCAAGTAATTGAGTTTTTAATCCTTGGCCTATCGCCGAGTCATTTATTATAGACACCGCCGATTCATAACTCGACGTACAAGCTGGTTGGGCAGCGTTGGCCGAGTTCATGAATGCGAACCCCAAAAATGCGAATACTAAGAGTAGGCTCAGTGTGTTCGTTGCGTGTCTTATCATTTTCCACATGTTTTTCTCCATTGTTACCAGCAATCGGTTATAAAACGGCAGTTTGTAACTAGTATAAATTTGACCGCGACTGTGAGTGTAGTTGGTAAAACTGATTAGTCAAGGTATCACC
>JAYVGF010000282.1:0-3012 GCA_043772415.1 Betaproteobacteria bacterium | reverse complement strand
TGCCAACCGCTGGCGATGATGCCGCCGTAAAAAGAATTTTTCGCGGCGGCTTCGTCGATGTGAAACGGTTGCGGGTCGAAAGCGGTGGCGAAGGCGATGACTTCTGCTTTATCGACTATCCGCGTGCCGATTTCAGCGCTGTTACCGATGGTATTAAAATCTTCCCAATAATATTTGATCGCCATGCTTCAAGCCGCGCTGGCGAATCTTTCCAGATGGTAATCGGTATCGCCGAGAGTGAGGTCGATCATGGTCAAGCGTTTGAAGTAATGGCTGACGCTGAGTTCTTCCGTCATGCCCATGCCGCCGTGCAATTGTATCGCTTGCTGGCCAACGAACTTGGACGCTTTGCCGATGTAAGATTTGGCGGCCGACACGGCTTTGCGTCGCGCTGCTGCATCGCTTGATTGCGCATTCACCGCTGCCAATATCGCCATCGATTTCGATTGCTCGGTATTGACGATCATATCGACCATGCGATGTTGCAGCGCCTGGAATTTGCCGATAGGCACGCCGAACTGGCGGCGCGTTTTTAGGTATTCCAGCGTGGCGTTGTTCAGTGCTTCCATGGTGCCGACTGCTTCGGCGCATAGTGCTGCCGCGGCGATGTCGGTGATTTGTCTGATCAAGGGAAGTGCATCATCCAGTCTGCCGATCAGTGCGTCGCTGCCGACTTTTACGTTGTTGAGTGTAATTTCCGCTGCATGCAAGCCGTCTATGGTCGGGTAGCCGCGCACCGTCACACCAGCCGCTTTGGCATCGACGATAAATAAGGTAAGGCCCTTTTCATCGCGGGTATTGCCCGACGTGCGTGCGGAGACTATCAATTTATCCGCGCTGTCGCCGTGCAGCACTACGGACTTGCTGCCGCTCAGCACATAGCCATCGCCCTCTTTTTTAGCGCTGGTGGAAACATTTTTTAATTCGTAACGTGCCTTGGCTTCGCTATGTGCGAACGCCATCAGCGTCGAGCCGTCAATAATTTTCGGCAATAAAGATTTTTTCTGCGCGTCGCTGCCACCGTGCTGAATAAAGCCGCCAGCTAATACCACGGTGGCGAGAAACGGCTCGACCACCAAGCCTTTGCCGAATTGCTGCATCAAAATCATCATGTCGATGCCGTTGCCGCCGAAGCCGCCGTCGGCTTCGCTGAACGGAATGCTGAGTAAACCCATGTCCGCCATGGTCTGCCAGGTGTCGCGGGCAAAACCTTCTTTGGTTTTCATGCGTGCTTTGCGCTGGTCGAAGCTGTATTCCTGCTGGATAAACTTGCTCACGCTCTCTTGTAACAACTGCTGTTCTTCGCTGTAGGAAAAATCCATGATCTCTGCCTTATAGTCCAAGTATCATTTGTGAAATGATGTTTTTCTGAATTTCGTTCGAGCCGCCGTAAATGGAAGTCTTGCGCAAATTAAAATATTGCGCTGCCAAGGGCGCGGAATTTTTCGGCCCGATACTGACGCCTTTGTAGTCCGCATGAAAATCATCCGGGTTATACGGCAGGGCGTAGAGGCCGACCGCTTCCATCATCAATTCGCCCAACATTTGCTGGATTTCCGTGCCTTTGATTTTGAGTATCGAGGCTTCCGGTCCCGGCGCTTTGCGTTCCGCGTCGGCGGACACTACGCGCAGGTTGGTGATTTCCAGCGCCATGATTTCCATTTCCAGATTAGCCACTTTGTCGCGGAAGCGTGGATTTTTGATCAGCGGTTCGCCGTTCATCATTTCTGCTGCGGCGAGTTTTTTCAAATACGCGAGTTCGCGTTTCGAGCGGCCCACGCCGGCGATGCCGGTGCGTTCGTGCGAGAGCAGGAACTTGGCGTAGGTCCAGCCTTTGCCTTCTTCACCGACCAGATTTTGCACCGGCACTTTGACGTTATCGAACCAGACTTCATTCACTTCATGTTCGCCATCAAGCAAAATAATCGGGCGCACGGTGATGCCGGGGGTTTTCATGTCGATGAGTAAAAATGAAATGCCTTCCTGTTTTTTCACTTCGGGATCAGTCGCGGTGCGCACGAGGCAGAAGATCCAGTCGGCGTGTTGGCCGAGTGTGGTCCAGGTTTTCTGCCCATTGACGATATAGTGATCGCCTTCGCGCAAGGCTTTGGTTTTCAACGATGCCAGGTCGGAGCCTGAGCCGGGCTCGGAGTAACCCTGGCACCACCAGTCTTCACCCGACTGGATGCGTGGTAGAAAATATTGTTTCTGCGCGTCATTGCCGAAGGCCATGATCACCGGCGCGACCATATTAGCGCCGAAGGGCACGATAAACGGCGCACCGGCGTCGGCACATTCTTCGTCGAAAATATGACGTTGGACAGGCGTCCAACCGGGACCGCCGAATTGCTTGGGCCAGCCCGGCGCCATCCAGCCTTGTTTATATAAGGCTTTGTGCCAACGCAGGAAATCGTCTTTATCCAGTCGCTTGTGTTCGAGCACTTTTTGGCTGATGTCAGCAGGTAAGTTGGCCTTTACAAAAGCGCGTACTTCGTCGCGGAAGGCGAGGTCTTGGGGGGAATAATGAAGATCCATGGGCATCCTTAAATGTGCGGAAGAGATACGCGCTTATACGGGCTAAAAACAATATTTTGCGTATAAAGGCAGGTTACGGTAATTTAGCGGCAGCGGCAATACTCAGAAAAGACCGTTTGAAAAACTCCGGAGTTCCATGAAAATCATTAATCAGGCCGAAGCCGCGCGTTTAATCCAGGACGGCTGGACTGTCTGCACCAGCGGCTTTGTCGGCGCAGGGCATCCCGAAGCACTCAGCGTAGCGATTGAAGAACGATTTTTGCGTGAAGCCAAACCACGCAATCTCACGTTGCTGTACGCCGCAGGCCAAGGTGACCGCGACTTGCGCGGCGTGGGACATTTCGGCCACGAGGGGTTATTGAAGCGTGTGGTCGGCGGGCATTGGGGAGCCGCGCCGAGATTAGGCGCGCTGGCGGTGGCGAATAAAATCGAAGCCTACAACTGGCCGCAAGGCGTGATCGCGCAATTGTTCCGCGC
>JAYVGF010000281.1:0-17378 GCA_043772415.1 Betaproteobacteria bacterium | reverse complement strand
ATGACCGACCGCGCACATATGCCCGCGCTGAAAAACGTCACGGCTTTGTGTTACGAAGAATTGCTCGCCGCCGAATCGGATCAATACGCATGGCCGGACATCGACGAAAATCTCGCCTCGTCACTTTGCTACACCTCCGGTACCACCGGCAATCCGAAAGGCGTGCTGTATTCGCATCGCTCCACCGTGCTGCATTCCTACGCCGCGTGTCTGCCCGATGCGATGAATATTTCTTCGCGCTCGGTGATTTTGCCGGTGGTGCCGATGTTCCACGTCAACGCTTGGGGCATTCCCTACGCCGCGCCCGCCATGGGCGCCAAGTTGGTGTTCCCCGGCGCGGGCATGGACGGCGCGAGCATATATGAGTTGTTTGAAAAAGAAGGTGTGACGTATTCGGCTGGCGTGCCGACAGTGTGGCTCGGTTTGTTGAATCACATGAAAGCCAACAACCTGAAATTTTCGACAATGAAATACACCGTCATCGGCGGCTCCGCTGCGCCACCCGCGATGATCAAATCGTTTAACGAAGACTACGGCGTGCAAGTGTTGCACGCATGGGGCATGACCGAGATGAGCCCGCTCGGCACGCTCAACACGCCGAAAGAAAAACATCGCGATTTATCCAAAGACGAAAAATTTACACTCTCGCTCAACCAAGGGCGGCCGCTGTACGGCGTGGATATGAAAATCGTCGATGGTGACGGCAAGGAACTGCCGCGCGACGGCAAAGCCTTCGGCGATTTGCTCGTCAAAGGCCCGTGGATCGTGAAGGAATATTTCAAAGGCGAAGGCGGTGATCCATTACAAAACGGCTGGTTCCCCACTGGCGACGTCGCCACCATCGACCCCGACGGCTACATGCAAATCACCGACCGCAGCAAAGACGTGATCAAATCCGGCGGCGAATGGATCAGCTCCATCGATTTGGAAAACGCCGTGATGGGCCACCCGGCTGTGGGCGAAGCTGCGGTCATCGGCATCGCGCACCCGAAATGGGATGAGCGCCCGCTGTTAATCGTAGTGAAAAAACCCGGCGCAGAAGTCACCAAAGAAGAACTACTAAAATTCTTCGAAGGCAAAATCGCCAAGTGGTGGACGCCGGACGACGTGACCTTTGTCGAATCATTGCCGCACACCGCGACGGGAAAATTACAAAAAAATAAATTGCGCGAGCAGTTCAAAGAGTATAAATTGCCTACATTGTAAGTATTTGTTTTTATTTAATTTTTATGTAATTTCTATACCGCCTCTGCACGACATTCCTGCCACGAAAATCCCCTCCCTTTCAAGGGGAGGGTTAGGGTGGGGATGGGTATATAATTCCCTCCAATAATTACACCGCAACGCGTGCGCACGGCGCACCCTACATTAACTAAGGCAGGAGAAACCAGCATGACACTAACCCAAATTATTTCTACCACAACAACCGCAGTGATTCTTCTCGCAGCCAATTCAGCCTTTGCCCAATCACCCCTGTCGGTTGATTTCCACAAAGCCTACGCCGATTCTTCCGTTGTACAACAAGCCATCGCTGCAGGAAAATTAACCAACGTCATCGCCGCGTTTCTCGCCGCGCCCAACCCCATCGCCGAAAAAGCCGCCGTCATCAACGTACTCAACAACAAAGGCAAAAAACAAAACGCAAAAACTTTCCGCGACTATCTGGCGAAAAATGCTGGCGGAATATTTAATGCCGAAGCCATCAGCCCGGAAGAACAATTCGCCCTCGGTTATTTAACCGCCCTGGACGATACCGCCCAATCACAGAAAGCGTTACCCCTGCTTGAAAAAGCCAAAGCGCAAATGCCCGACAGCTTCACTGTGTCGATGATTTTGAATCTAGTCAAAGCCCAACAACAAATCGGCAAGCACTCCTGCCGCGCTTGGACGTTGACGGAGGACGTGCTGAGCGACGACAACCTCGCCATGGACATGCGCGAAGAAGCCGTCGATATCATTGAAGAAAGCATGGGCGTACATGCCAAAGACAATTGTAAATAACAACAAAGCCATTTGATGAACTACCATTTCGCCAGTGACAACACAGCCGGTGCCTGCCCGGAAGTTATGCAGGCCATCATCGAAGCCAACGAAGGTTACAAATCTTCCTACGGCGCGGACGACCTGACAACACGAGCGGCAAACCTGATTCGCGAAACTTTTGAAACCGATTGCGATGTGTATTTCGTGTTCAACGGCACAGCGGCCAACTCGCTTGCGCTGGCGACGTTGTGCCAGTCGTATCACAGTGTGATTGCGCACGAACATGCGCACATCATGGTCGATGAATGCGGCGCGCCGGAATTTTTTTCTAACGGCTCGAAGATACTCGCTACCACCGGCGCGCATGGTTTGCTGGATGCCGATGCCGTCGAGCAACTCATCACGTCGCGCAACGATATGCACTTTCCCAAACCGCGTGTGTTGTCGATTACGCAATTAACCGAAGCCGGAACTGCCTATAATATCAATAAAATCAATGAGTTATGTAATATCGCCAAAACTAACCAGTTGAAGGTTCACATGGACGGCGCGCGCTTTGCCAACGCGATTGCGTCGCAAAATATTTCGCCCAAAGAGATGACGTGGAAAGCCGGTGTTGATGTGTTGTGTTTCGGCGGCACCAAAAATGGTATGCCGATCGGCGATGCGGTCGTATTTTTCGATAAAACATTATCCGAAGAATTCGCTTATCGCTGTAAACAAGCCGGACAGCTCGCGTCGAAAATGCGCTTCCTCGCTGCGCCGTGGGTGGCGATGTTGCAAAACGATGTGTGGTTGAAACACGCGCGCAACGCCAACGCTTGCGCTTGCTCGTTGTCGAAACAATTCGCGCAAATGTCTGGCTGTAAACTGGTGCATCCGACCGACGGCAACGAAGTATTCGTCGATATGCCCGCGCCGGTAGCGAAACATTTACGCGACGCAGGCTGGGCGTTTTACGATTTCATCGGCGGCGGCGCGCGCTTTGTTTGCTCATGGAAAACCACGCAGCAGGATGTTGATGCTTTGGTCAATACGGCGAAACAATATCGTGGTTAAAAAAATCCGCTGGGGCATTATCGGCACCGGCAGCATCGCGCAAAGCTTCGCTACCGATTTGAAATTACTAGATGATGCTGAGTTGGTCGCCGTTGGCTCACGCACGCAACAAAGCGCTCATGCTTTTGGGGAAAAATTCAGCATACCGCATCGCCACGCCAGCTACTCCGCACTGGCAAATGACGCAGATATCGATGTCGTTTACATCGCCACACCACATCCTTTGCATTGCGAAAATACTTTGCTCTGCCTCAACGCGGGCAAACATGTGTTGTGCGAAAAACCATTTGCCATGCATGCGCATGAAGCGCAATTGATGATCGACACCGCGAGTGCGAAGCAATTATTTTTGATGGAAGCGATGTGGACGCGCTTCATTCCATTGATCGTGAAACTGCGTGAGATGCTGGCACAAAACGCCATCGGCGAAGTGCGCATGCTTCAAGCGGATTTTTGTTTTACTGCGCCGTTTAATCCCACTGGTCGATTATTTAATCCAGCACTAGGCGGCGGCGCTTTGCTCGACATCGGCGTCTATCAGATCAGCCTCGCGTCCATGATCTTCGGCCCGCCGGAACGCTTGACCGGCATGGCGCATATCGGCGTAACCGGAGTCGATGAACAAAACGCTATTCTCATGGGCTACAGCGGCGGGCGCATCGCCACGCTGTATTCCAGCACCCGCACCGACTCGCCGATCGAAGCCGTCATCATGGGCAGCCAAGGCAGCATTCGCCTGCATCGCCTGATGCACCACCCGGAACGCATGACGCTGAGCGTCAACGGCAGCGAAGAAAAAATCATTCATATTCCCGTCGATGGCTTTGGCTACGGATACGAAGCCGAAGAAGTCATGCAATGCATCCGCAACGGCAAAAGCGAAAGCGCGATTATGCCGCTCAACGAAACCCTCACCATCATCAAAACCATGGACGCGTTGCGCGAGCAATGGGGATTGCGGTATCCGGCGGATAAGGCGCGGGCTGGGTTTAGTCTTCACTAAATGTTTTTTCTTCGCGCTGCAGAAAAGGCTGACGCCGCCCTAAAGCACGCATTGCAAAAATTTCAATCTACTGTTCGGCTTTACACTTTTCAAGCTAATACTAAAGCGAGCAAATTTTATGAGCGTCATAGTTTCGTGGCAATAGCATCCAGCGACGGCGCGAATAATGAAGAACATGCTGCTGATATTTTGTACGAATACAATCGAACTTAGTTGTAGAGTGCGCCGCGGGCACGCGTATAGCTTGATTCGCCGAGCAGAGATGTCATGCAGAGCCTAACGCGTGCGCACGGCGCACCCTACAAAAACCATTTTATCAACGCGCAAAATGGATTCGAAGAAAGAAGTGGTTACCCTTCTGCGCCGCTGATATTTCTGTTGTGAAGCGGGGGCCGTCGGCGAGAGTCTGTTTGAGCTACGCGGCGTGTCAGGTTTGAAGTGAAGGTTCCAGCGAGTTTTCTCGCCGCCCGGTTCACAACAGAAATATCAGCGACAACAAACTCAACAAATAAAAAGCAGCGCGGCGGGTTCGCCTTTTTTGGTTACTTTTTTGGCGAAGCAAAAAAGTGACTAGCCGCCGGGCTACCCCCGGCAAACTTATTCAAAGCACAGAACCACCGGACTACTAAAGACCGAAGCAACACACCCATCCCCACCCTAACCCTCCCCTTGAAAGGGAGGGAATGTTGAGTGACTCGCAGGGTCTTTCCGAACCGTCCGCCGCATTTTTAAGGTGCATTTAAAGCATTAATTCTTCAAATTTCTATTGTAAAATTATTCAATATAATCATATAGTTATGAATATTCGTTGTATAGCTGATTATTTTTGCCATCACTCCCGCAAAGACAAATTGCTATACTGTCACCTCAAATCCCGCTGCAGAAATCACTATGCTTATGTCCGCCGTTATTATTAAATCGCCTGAAGACATTGCCGCGATGCGCATCGCGGGCAAGCTTGCGTCGGAGGTGCTCGACTTTATTACGCCGCATGTAAAGCCCGGCATCACTACCGGCGCGCTGGATAAGTTGTGTCATGACTATATGGTCGATGTGCAGGGCACGATACCTGCGCCGCTGAATTACGCGCCTGCGGGACACAAGCCTTATCCGAAATCGGTGTGCACGTCGGTGAACCATCAAGTCTGCCACGGCATACCCGGCGACAAGGTGTTAAAGAATGGCGACGTGGTGAACATCGATGTCACCGTCATCAAAGACGGTTATCACGGTGACACCAGCCGCATGTTTTTTGTCGGCGAAACCTCGATACAGGCCAAACGCCTCGCGCAGATTACCTATGAATGTATGTGGCGCGGCATCAAGAAAGTCAAAGCCGGTGCGTTTCTCGGCGATATCGGCCACGTCATTCAGCAACACGCTGAGAGCAACGGCTTTAGCATCGTGCGTGAATTTTGCGGCCACGGCATCGGCAAAACTTTTCACGAAGAACCGCAGGTGTTGCACTACGGCCGCGCGGGTACGGGATTGAAATTGATCGCTGGCATGATTTTCACTATTGAGCCGATGGTCAACGCGGGCAAGCGCGACATCCGCATGTTGGCCGACGGCTGGACCGTGGTCACCAGCGATCATTCGCTGTCGGCGCAATGGGAGCACACTATCCTCGTCACGGAAATAGGCTATGAAGTGCTGACCGTATCGGCGGGCTCGCCCGCGCCAGCCTGAGCTATGTCGAGTATCCCGCGCGCCGCTTCTTCCCCTACTTCTCCCTTGCGTCTGTGGCTGCAAACAGAACGCGCAGCACTCAGACAAAAATATTTCGCTGACGCCGATGCGGCGCAACTGCTCGCCGATCATGCGCGCTTGATCGACAAACTCTTGTGCGAACTATGGCAAAACGCCGCCCTTCCGGCAGACACGGCGCTGGTTGCCGTCGGCGGTTACGGGCGTGGACAGCTCTATCCGTTTTCCGACATCGACCTATTATTATTGATTCCCGATAACGTACTCGATGCAACCCTGGTCAAAATCGAAAAGCTGGTCGGAACTTTATGGGATTGCGGTCTCGAAGTCGGCCATAGCGTGCGCTCGGTGCAGGACTGCATCGACGAAAGCAAAAAAGACGTCACCATCGAAACCACGCTGATGGAAGCGCGGTTAATTTGCGGCGATGAAAAATTATTTTCCATTATGCGTAGCGAGTTGGTGCGCACGCGCGACGTGGCCAAATTCTTCGCCGCGAAATTACACGAACAGGCGCAGCGTCATGGACGCTTTCAAGATACGGCGTTCAACCTGGAGCCTAACGTGAAAGAAAGTCCCGGTGGCCTGCGCGATTTACACAATATTTTGTGGCTAGCGCAAGGGGCGCAAAGCGGCGCAAGCTGGAATGAATTGGCACAACAGAATTTAATCACGCCATTCGAAGCGCGCGTGTTGGCGCGGCGCGAACGCTTGCTGCAAAATATTCGCATACGCCTGCATTATCTCGCCAACCGGCGCGAAGACCGTTTGCTGTTCGATTATCAGATCGAACTCGCGGCAGAAATGCACGTAAAAGCCAAACACGGCCAGCGCCTGAGCGAAGGTTTGATGCGCGCGTATTACCGCAACGCCAAAGTCATCGGCCAGCTCAACACTATCCTGTTACAAAATCTTTCCGCCCTCATCGATCCGCAGGCGCTGGCGCAAACGACACCGATTAACGCCGATTTTCGATCAAGCAATCATTTGCTTGAAGCGATGGATCTGAATTTATTTAATCGACGCCCGGCAGCGATTTTAGAAGCATCTTTGCTGCTGCAGCAACATATTGATTTAAAAGGAGTTTCTGCCGAGACTTTGCGAGCGCTTTGGCGCGCGAAAAATAAGATCAATTTTGAATTTCGCAGCGACGAAAAAAATCAGGCATTGTTCATGCAGATATTGCGCCAGCCGCAGCGGGTGACCTTTGTTCTGCGACGCATGAATCAATACGGCATACTCGGTCGCTACATTCCCGCCTTCGGCAAAATCGTCGGTCAGATGCAGCATGATTTGTTCCATGTTTATACCGTTGATGAACACATCCTGATGGTGTTGCGCAATCTGCGCCGCTTCGCCGTGCCGAAATTTGCGCACGAGTTTCCCTTCTGCAGCCAACTATATAACGCCTTCGACAAACCGGAATTACTGTTGATGGCAGCGCTGTTCCACGACATCGCCAAAGGCCGCGGCGGCGACCATTCGGACTTGGGCATGGTCGATGCGCGGCGCTTTGCCAAGCGTCACGGACTGCCGGAAGAAGACTGGAAATTAGTCGTGTGGCTGGTCGGCAGCCATTTGAAAATGTCTGCCGTCGCGCAAAAACAAGACTTGTCCGACCCGGATGTGATCCGCGCTTTTGCCGATTTTGTCGGCAACGAACGCTGGCTGACCGCCTTATATTTGCTCACTGTCGCCGACGTACGCGGCACCAGCCCGAAAGTATGGAACGCGTGGAAAGCGAAATTGCTCGAAGATTTATACCGCGCCACACTGCGGGTATTGCGCGATGGCGTGGCGTTACCGGCAGACGCGAACAGCGAGAAAAAAGAAGACGCATTGCAAGTGCTGCGGCAATACGCCATCAGTGACGCAGCGAGCAAAAAAATCTGGGCGCAGCTTGATGATCGCTACTTCCAACGCTTTGAAGCGCAGGAAATCGCGTGGCACACGCGCAGCCTGTTGGGACGCAGCGCGGCGCAAAATATTTGGGTGAAGGCGCGCTTATCGCCTATCGGCGAAGGCATCCAGGTGTTGATCTACACGCCGGACCAAAAAGGTTTATTCGCGCGCATCTGCGCCTTTTTCGAACGGCAACGTTACGACATTATTAACGCGAAAATTTATACTACGCGCCACGGTTACGCGCTAGACAGTTTTCAAGTGATGGACACCAGCGACGCCACCGCCACGCACTATCGCGACATACTCAGCCTCATCGAAAGCAGCCTGTCCGAACGTATCGCCACGCAAGCGCCGATCGATATGCCGGGCAAGGCGCGCATCAGCCGCCATCTGCGCGCATTCCCCATCGAGCCCGCCGTAGTGATTGAACCTGACGAACGCCGCGCAAACTATCAGCTCTCCATTACTGCCGGCGATCGGCCGGGCTTGTTGTCGCAAGTGGCGCAAGTGTTGTTACGACACGACGTTAGTTTGCTTGATGCGCGCATAGTGACCCTGGGTGAACGCGTTGAAGATACCTTGGTCATCAGCGGCGAGCAGTTAGCCGATGCCGCCGCAAAAGAAAAAATCCAGGCAGATTTGCTTGAAGTGTTACGCACCTGACACTTAGAATAGTGTTGACAGTGCGCGCGCTTGACTACAGCATACGCACAGCGATTAGAACAATAGGGAAGAAACATTATGAGAATAGGCATCGTCACTGATTCAGCCTGCGATCTACCCAAGCAATTTATCCAGGATCACAACATTGTCATCATGCCGATTTCCATCCGCAGCGGCGACGCCTTGCTGACGGATAGACGTGATCCGGTAGAAACGCTGGAGTTTTATGCGCAGCATTTGTCCGACCCAGCCAACTCGCACGAATCGATTCCGTTTTCCGCGCAGCAAATCGAAGAATTATTTTTGTCGCGCCTAATTACCGATTTCGATTACGTATTTTGCATTACCGTGTCCAGCACGCGCAGCAAAATCCATGAAAACGCCATGCAAGCCTCTTTCCGAATACTTAATAAATACAAAGAGTTACGTAAGGCGTCAAATATCCCTGGGCCATTCATGTTGCGCGTGGTCGATAGTAAAAACTTTTTCACCGGTCAAGGCGTAATGGTGGCGGAAGCGGCAGAGATGGTGAAACGCGGTGCGAACACCATGGAAATTTATCAACGCCTCGAAGCGCTCACGGCGAGCACCTACGCTTATTTGATGCCGGCAGAGTTATCGCACCTACGCAGCAACGCGAAAAAGAAAGGTGATAACAGCGTCAGCTTTATCAGTTATGCGCTCGGCACTGCGCTCGACATCAAGCCGATACTACTCGGGCATAACGGCGAAACCGGGCCGGTGGAAAAAGTGCGCGGTTTTGATAAGGGCGTCGAACGCCTGTTCAAAACTGCCATCGCCGAAATCGAGCGCGGATTGAAGTGTAATATTATCTGCATCAGTTACGGCGGTGACCCTGACGCTGTGCTGGCTTTGCCGGGATATGAAGATCTCAAACTCGCGGCGGGCAAAAAAGGCGTAACCTTATTGCGGGCGGTGATGAGCACCACGGCGGCAGTGAATGTCGGACCGGGCGGATTGTCGATTGCGTTTGCGACCGAACCCCACGATATTGTGAAGTGAAAAGGTTTTGTGCCCGCAATAAAATGGGACGCCTCGGCGTCCCATTTACTTTCGATCCTGCGCACACTCATTCAATCGGCAGGCCGTCGTTCAGTTTCAGCCAACCTTTGATAATGCGGTAAAGAATCCAGATGCCGTTCGCCAAAAGCACGGCGAAGCCAATTGCAACAAACAAGGTGATAAATCCTATCACGCTCCACAACAAGCCCCACCAGAAAGTACGGATCTGCCAGTTGAAATGCGATTCCAAAAAAGTCCCTTTTACATCATCGCGCTTGACGTAGTTGATAATGATGGCAACGATAGCCGTGAACCCAAGCAAAAGACTGGCTGCATACAACCCATAAATAACATGGGTCAGGGTAACTTTGGGATTTAAGTCTATGGATGGATCGATATCGCTCATTTTTTTCTCCTTGTAAATAATTTAATCGTCTTGCAATGTTTCGCCGGGGAACAACGCATCGTTGAAACCAAACATGCGCATATCTTCTATGCGCATAGGATACAGGATACCCTGCAGGTGGTCACATTCGTGCTGCACCACGCGCGCATGAAAGTCGCTCACCGTGCGGTCGATTTTTTTGCCGTGCTGATCGACACCTTGGTAGCGAATGCTGTGATAACGCGGCACCATGCCGCGCATGCCGGGAACCGACAGGCAGCCTTCCCAATCATCTTCAATATCTTTTCCCACCGGGGTGATGACGGGGTTGATCAACACGGTATAAGGCACTTCTTCCGCCTCGGGATAGCGACGGTTTTTTTTCACGCCGAATATCACCACTTGCAGCGACACGCCGATTTGCGGCGCGGCGAGGCCGGCGCCGTCAAGCGCGTCCATCGTATCGTGCATGTCGGCAATTAATGCTTCAAGCTCGGCGGTGCCGAATTTTTTTACCCGCTTGGCAACCTGTAGCAAAACAGGATCACCCATTTTCAATACCGGTTTAACGGCCATTTTGCGCCACCAATTTATCGAGTATATTTCTTACCCGCAGCATGCCCTGCTCCAGCGTTGTGTATATGACTTCCATTTGCACCGATTCGCTGCTGTCACCGCGACCGGCCGCTTGATTTGCCACCACTGCGATGGTCGCATAGTCGAGCTTCAGTTCGCGCGCGAGACCCGCTTCCGGCATGCCGGTCATGCCGACCATCGCAGCGCCGTCACGTTCCAGGCGATTGATTTCGGCTGCCGTCTCAAGACGCGGCCCTTGCGTAGCGGCGTAAATACCAGTGTGAATGATAGCTTCGTTGGCAGATTTTGCCGCCGACATGATGCGCCAACGCAACGACTCAGAATAGGGATGGGTAAAGTCGATATGCGTCACCGGCTTTTCACTACCTTCGAAAAAAGTGTGTTTGCGTCCGTAGGTGTAATCAATAATCTGGTCGGGCAAAACGATCACGCCCGGTTTGAGTTCGGCATGAATTCCGCCAACCGAATTAACGCCAACCACCTGTTTCACGCCCTGCGCTTGCAGCGCCCACAGATTGGCACGGTAATTGACCTCGTGCGGTGGGATGGTGTGACCGTATCCGTGACGCGCAAGAAATATGACCGATTGTCCTTGCACGCTGCCGAAAGTCAGCGCGCCCGACGGCTCGCCATACGGTGTGCGGATCACCTGACGATGGGTAATTTCCAGATTAGCAAGTTTGGTAAGGCCGGTACCGCCGATAATTGCCAACATAATTATTGATCTTTAAGTGCGTAAATAGAAGGAAGGTTGCGCCACGCGCCATCGATGTCCATGCCGAAGCCGAAGACAAAACGATTGGGCAAAGTGACGCCGACAAAATCGGCTTTGATCGGTTTGGGTTTGCCGATATTTTTATCGGCGAAGACGGCTGAATAAACTTCTTTCGCACCAAGCTTGATCACCATATCGCGTATTGCCGCCAGGGTTTCACCGGCGTCGAGAATATCATCGAGTATCAACACGGTGCGTCCGGCGACATTTTCCCGCGGCATCAACTTCCACACCAGTTCGCCACCCGTCGTCGCTGCGCCGTAGCGCGTGGCGTGGATGGTGTCGAATTCCAAGGGGAAATGTAACAGCGGTAAAATCTGGCCGGTAATCACCACCGCGCCGCCCATCACCGATAACAATAGTGGGTGTTTGTCCTTCAGCGCCGCACGAATTTCAGCCGCCATACGCCGAACGGCTAGATTCACTTCGACGGCGGAAATGATCTCATCCGCTTCGGCAAGAATGGCATTAGCTTTTTCGGGGGTCATAAATTATTAAATTGATTGTTGATTGAAAAACAAAAATGTAAGCATCTATATCGAAACTCCAGTTTTTCTTTGAGCCTCTGTGGTGAAAAATTTTACCGTCATTTCTGAAAAGTTTTCAGCATGCGCGCAAAGTCTTTACCCACTTCCGCATGCTTCAGCGCATACGCCAGCGTCGCTTCCAGATAACCGAGCTTGCTGCCGCAGTCGTAACGCTTACCCTGGAACTCATACGCCATCACGCGTTCCTCATGCAATAACGCAGCAATGCCGTCAGTGAGTTGGATTTCGCCGCCGCTGCCTTTGCCGATCGTTTCGAGGTAATGGAAAATACGCGGCTTCAGAATATAGCGCCCTACTACCGCCAGCGTCGAAGGCGCGTCGGCTGGCTTGGGTTTCTCGACCATGCCGCTTACTTTGTGCAACAATTTTCCCATCGGCTTGCTATCGACTATTCCGTAGCTACTGGTTTCTTCGCGCGTGACATTTTGCACGGCCAGGATGGAGCTATGATGCTGCTCGAACATATCGACCATTTGTTTCATAACCGGCGGTTCGCCATCTATTAAATCGTCGGCGAGGATCACTGCAAAGGGTTCGTTGCCGACCAGCGGCTTGGCGCATAGCACAGCATGACCGAGCCCCAGCGCCTGCGCCTGGCGGATATACACGCAGTTGATATGTGCGGGAATCATATTGCGCACTTCTTTGAGCAACTTTAATTTTCCAGCGGCTTGCAACTCTGCTTCAAGCTCGTAGGCTTTATCGAAATGGTCTTCAATCGGTCGCTTGCCGCGGCCAGTAATAAAAATCATATCGGTAATTCCCGCAGCCATCGCCTCTTCGACAGCGTATTGGATGAGCGGCTTATCGACGATGGGCAACATTTCTTTCGGACTGGCTTTAGTCGCCGGTAAGAATCGCGTACCCAAACCTGCGACGGGAAATACGGCTTTAGTGATTTTTGTTGTCATCGCTATATTCCAATTTACTCAATATATTCAATAAGTTGCATAAACTCATCTTGACTTAATATTTTCACACTTAGCTCGTGCGCTTTTTCCAATTTACTGCCTGCTTCTTCACCCGCGACAACATAATCAGTTTTTTTCGATACACTACCAGACACTTTCCCACCGCGCGCTTCGATCAATTCTTTCGCTTCGTCGCGTGATAATGTCGGCAAAGTGCCGGTCAATACAAAAGTCTTGCCGACTAACTCGCCGCTCGCCGCTTGTGCGCTATCTCCCTCTTGCCAAGTGACGCCGCCGGCACGCAGTTGTTGCACCACTTCGACATTATGCGGCTCGGCGAAAAATCGCACGATAGACTCCGCGACTATCGGTCCCACGTCATTCACTTGCAACAGTGCGTCTCTATCCGCTTGTATCAATCGGTCAAAATTACCGAAATGCCGCGCCAAATCTTTCGCCGTGGCTTCTCCTACATTGCGTATGCCCAAAGCATAAATAAATCTTGCCAAAGTAGTGTGACGGCTTTTCTCGACTGCCGCGACAATATTATTGGCGGATTTTTCCGCCATACGCGGCAAATTCGCCAATGCCGCCACGCCTAATTTATACAGGTCGGCAGGCGTATTCACAATACGGTTATCCACTAATTGCTCGACCAGTTTATCCCCCAACCCTTCTACATCCATTGCGCGGCGCGAGGCGAAATGCAATATTGCCTGCTTACGCTGGGCCGGACAAAATAATCCGCCACTGCAACGGCTGGCCGCTTCGTCTTCCAGCCGAATCGCGGCGGAACCGCACACCGGGCATTTTTCCGGCATGACAAATTCGCGCGCGTCGGCGGGGCGCTTGGCCGGAATAATGCGGGCGATTTCAGGGATCACATCGCCCGCACGGCGCACGATGACGCTATCGCCGATGCGCACGTCCTTACTGCGTATCTGATCTTCGTTATGCAGGGTGACGTTGGTCACGGTGACACCACCGACAAACACCGGCTTCAAACGCGCAACCGGCGTGAGGGAACCGGTACGTCCGACTTGCACATCAATACCTTCGACAACGGTTTCCGCTTCTTCCGCCGGATATTTATGCGCAATGGCGAAGCGCGGCGAACGCGATTTATAGCCGAGCGTTTCCTGCTGGCGCACAGCGTTGACTTTATACACCACGCCATCGATATCGTAGGGTAACGATTCGCGCGCCGCGCCGAGTTCGCGATAATACTCCAACATGCCTTGCACGCCGCGCACGACTTTGCGCTCACGCGCGACGGGGAAGTGCATTTTTTCCAACGCGTTCATCATGGCAGCATGATTTGTCGGCATGGCAAAGCCTTCGGTCGCGCCGATGCCGTAAGCGAAAAAAGTCAGCGGCCTGGTCGCGGTGAGGCGCGGATCAAGCTGGCGCAAACTGCCTGCAGCAGCATTGCGCGGATTGACGAATATTTTTTCGCCTAGTTCTTCTTGCCGTTTATTCATGGCGAGAAAATCTTTTTTCAGCATCAATACTTCGCCGCGCACTTCAAGTAAAGCCGGGATGTTATCGCCTGCCAGCTTAAGCGGAATCGCACGCACGGTTTTCAGGTTCGCCGTGACAGCTTCACCCTTGTAGCCATCGCCGCGCGTTGCGCCGAGCGTGAGCAAGCCTTTTTCGTAATGCAGACTAATCGCCAGGCCGTCGAATTTGGGTTCGCAAGCGTATTCGATGTCGTAGGCGTCGAGGCCTTCGCGCACACGCTTGTCGAATGCGGCGATGTCAGTATCAGCAAAAGCATTGTCGAGGGACAACATGGGAACAAGATGCGTAACGCTGCCGAACGCTTTCAACGGCGCGGCACCGACGCGCTGGGTCGGAGAATCGGCTGATATTAATTCCGCGTGTTGTGCTTCGAGAGATTGTAGCTGGCGGAATAACCCGTCGTAATCCGAATCGGAAATCGATGGGTTATCTTGCACATAGTAACGATAATTGGCGTCTTCCAGCGCGGCGCGCAACGCCGCAGCCTGATCGCGGATGGATGGAGTAACCGCCATGCCGCCGTGTTATGAAAACAGACGCTGGGCCAAACGACTACCGGCCGGAATGCCGCGCTCGGCCATGCGACGCGCAATTTCCGCCAGTTGCATGCGTATCGCTTCCGCACCGGTGTTGGTCAGCGGTTTACGCGCATCATCCACTACCTCGCCGCCTAAAGCATCGGCGAGGGTACGCGCCAATTGCATCATGTGCTGAAATACTTTGGTGCCGTCAGTCACGCGCGGTACGTCGAGTAAAATGGTCAAGCCTTGCGTGGTGAGGTTTTTAATCTGCTCCGGCGTAAATGCGCGCGGCTCTAAATTGGCCAACACAAATTGCGCCTCGCCGCGTTCATTGGTGCTGAGAAAGACGCCGCTATCCGGGTCCAGTCTTAATCCCGCTGCTTCACATAGCGCCCGCACTTTGGTGCCCTGAAATGCCACGCCGCTACGCGACACCACATTGACGCCGATTTCCACATCAACCGACGCTGCGAATTGATCCGTGTCCTGCGCGCGTTTTACCGCAGCGTCTTGCGTTTCTACTTGGCAGATGCCTTGCGCATTCAAGGCAAATTCCTGCATCAATTGATTGAACTGACCGATAAATAATTCATCAATCGCGCCCTTACGATCGACTAATTGCAATCCGGCTTTGATTTCCTTGTAACGCGGTACGTCGGTTTGCAATGCGCCCCAAGAACCATTTTGCAATCCTTCCCAAAATACCGGCTTGCCGAAAGAACGGCTTTTGGCGATAGCATCCATCACCACGCGCGGCGCAATCGGATCATTCGCCATCACGACGGCGACCAAATCGATTTTTTCGTCAATATTCAGCGCGGTCGGTTGCACTATAGTCGGTTGCGGTTTGCTCACAGGCGCATGAACTGCTTCTGCATGAGCAGGTTCGGCAGGTTTGGTTTCTACATGATCCGTTGCCGCGAGCGAACCGGTTGTCACCGCTACGGCAGATGGCGCGCGCACGGCAGGAGAGTCGGGCGAAAAATCAAAACGCGGTTTATGCGCCGATTCCCCATCGCTGTCGTCCATCGCCGTATCGCTGAATGAAGATTCGTTGAACGAAGGCTCGATGCGCTCCATACCCGCCGGGCGCGCGTTCAATAAAGAATTGGCGTCGAGCAGCGCATCGCCGCGATTGCCGCCGAAACTTTTTTCCGCTTGTTTACGCGCTCGGCTTTCCTGCAAATAGTTATAACCCAACACCGCTGCAATCACTGCAGCGCCCGCTATCATCAATCCGACTTGAAAATCCGTCATGCTGCAACCTCCTCGCGCATTTTCAATGCTTCGTCCATATCCACCGCCACCACGCGCGAGACGCCGCGTTCCTGCATGGTGATACCGACCAGTTGATTGGCCATTTCCATGGTAATTTTATTGTGGCTGATATAAAGAAATTGGGTCTGGTCGGACATTTTTTTCACCAATTCGCAAAAACGTTCCGTGTTGGCGTCGTCGAGCGGTGCGTCCACCTCGTCGAGCAAACAGAACGGCGCAGGGTTGAGGCGGAATAAGGCAAACACCAGCGATACCGCAGTCAACGCTTTTTCGCCGCCGGAAAGCAAATGGATAGAGCTGGGTTTTTTGCCCGGTGGTTGCGCCAGCACTTGCAAACCGGCATCGAGAATTTCTTCACCTGTCAATTGCAAACGCGCATTGCCACCCCCGAACAGCGTCGGGAACATTTCGCTGAAGTTTTTATTCACTTGGTCGAATGTAGATTGCAGCAATGCCCGCGTTTCACCGTCGATGCGCTTGATTGCCTCGTCCAATGTGGCCACCGCTTCGTTCAAGTCAGCGGTTTGCGCATCAAGGAAAGCCTTGCGTGTGCGCGACTCTTCCAGCTCCACTAACGCCGCCATATTCACCGCGCCCAGCGCAATGATATCTTCCTGCAGTTTGCTGATCTCGCCTTGCAGCGCGCTGGTCTTTTTCTTTTCCAACAATGCAGCGAGCTCTTCCAGATTGGCGTTGTTCTCGGTGAGTTGCAATAAATATTGTTCCGCCGTCAACCGCGCTTCCTGCTCCTTCATGCGGATCTCGGTGATTTTTTCACGCAGCGGTTCGTGCGCTTGTTCCGCCACTACGCGTTGCTCTTCCGCTTCGCGCAATTTTTGCGTCAAGCCTTCTTGCTCGAGGCGCACGGCGCCCAGCGCTTTTTCGCCTTCGTTACGTTTATTCAACGCGGATTGTAATTGCTGCGATAACGGCGCTTCATGAACACCGCTGAGTTCGGACTGCAAACTATTTTGATGCGTATGTAAATCAGCCAGACGCGTAACAACCGTCGAAGCCAAGTGTTCGAACGCTTGTATTTTATCGCGGCAAGTCGATTCAAAAAATTTCGCTTCCTGCGCCGCGCGCTCGGCTTGTTGTACGCTCTCGCGGTGCTGATTTAGCGCATTTTCGGCGGTTTGCCTATCTCTTTGAATAATATCAAGTTTTTCTTGCAAATCGCCGATAAGATTGGCGCCGCTGGCGAGCTTGTCTTGCGCTTCTTTTAACACGATTTCTTCTGCGTCCTGCTGTTTTTTTATGTCAGCCAGTTCAGTATCGATTTGTCCGCGACGCGAAGTGACGTGGTCTGCGGTTTGCGACAGCTTGAGGCTTTCCATTTGCGTTTCGTGGCTGCGCGCTTGTAACGCTGTCACGCTCTGACGCATGGTTTGCATACGCTGTTGCGACTGTTGTAACTGTTCTTCTATTTTAGTCTGCGCGGTTTTGAGCTCAGTGACATTCGCCGCGTGCGTCGGCACCGTGGTTTTCAGTGCATCAAT
>JAYVGF010000280.1:0-3172 GCA_043772415.1 Betaproteobacteria bacterium | reverse complement strand
GATAAAAACACTGTGCGATTTTTCTTCGCGATAAGCAAGTTGCGCCAGGTTTCAGTAAACGGGTTCCAGTTAATTTTTAGTGATGGGTCGGAAGCGGGCGAGTGCGGCACCATGCCCGCTGTGATGCGCCCGATCACGGCAATGACTATTGATACAGCCGCAACATAATGCGCACCGGTTTCCGGTATCGCTACTAGCGCTCCACCCAACATGGTGCCGAGTAATATTGCCACGAAGGTGCCCATCTCGACCATACCGTTGCCGCCGGTCAACTCGTTTTCGCGCAAATGTTGCGGCATATAAGCGTATTTGACCGGACCGAATAAAGTTGAATGCAGGCCCATGAGGAAAACGCCGGAGAATAATAGATAGATGCTTTTATTAAAGAACCCTACGGCAATAATCAGCATCACCACGATTTCAAAATTCTTCACAAAGCGTATCAGCGAGGACTTTTCCAATTTGTCAGCAAGCTGTCCCGATGTTGCCGAGAAAAATACAAACGGCAAAATAAATACGCCACCAATAATCGCGCCGGCACTTTTCGGATCCAAGTTGCCCCATTCTGCAGCGTGATAGGTCGCCAACACAGTAAAGGCAAACTTGAAAATATTGTCATTGCCCGCGCCAAAAAACTGCGCCCAGAAAAACGGCGCAAAACGTTTCTGCGAGAGCAAGGCAAATTGGTTGGGTTGGTTCATGCGGTTCTTTCAATGGTTAAGCTTGGTGCCATATGCGGATGTAATATGGATACTGACGTGTCCGAGCCGATAATAGTCAGGCATGGTGAAGCATATAATCTACAACCGTAGTTAATGAATCAGTCACAAATTTTTTGTCCAAGCTGAAATACACTTCCTTGCCTTCTTTTACGCTGTCGAGCACGCCAGCTTCGCGCAGCACGCGCAGGTGGTGCGATACGGCGGTACGCGACAAGGTGGAGACCTCGACAATTTGCGATACGTTGAGTCGTTCGTTCGGCTCAAACGTTAGCAAGATGCGTTGGCGATGTTCATCGCCGAGGGCGGTAAACATCTTGGCAATATTGCGCCATTCCTTGGGGATGGCGCGCATGTAGTTTTTATTCATGACTAAAAGATTAGTTGTATAGTTATATTATGTCAAGCAATTAAATTAAAAAAAAAAATATTCAATATAGTCAAATAGTTATATTGCTATGCAGAAAGGTGGCTAGTCAGTAAAATGCAGGATAAATTAACGCTTCATACTCATAAAATGAAAACACCTTACGCAGTTCATTACGCCATTGTTCCGAAAAATCCCGAAGCACATTTGTTTGAAATTACCTGTACGGTCGCCCAACCGGATCTACAAGGGCAAAATTTCTCCCTGCCAGCATGGATACCAGGCAGTTATTTGATCCGTGAATTCGCCCGCCATATTGTGACGCTTGAAGCGACGTGCAAGGGCAAACCGGTTAAAACTTCTAAATTAGATAAACACACTTGGCAATGTGCGCCGTGCAAAGGCGCGCTGACTTTGACTTACGAAGTGTATGCGTGGGATTTGTCGGTGCGCGGCGCGCATCTGGATACGACGCACGGATTTTTTAACGGCACCAGCGTGTTTTTGATGGCGCATGGTTTAGCGCAACAAGCGCATAAAATCGAGATCAAGCCGCCAGCGGGTAAGCAGTATAAGGACTGGCGGCTAGCGACGGCGATGACGCGCGACGGCGCGAAGGAATTCGGTTTTGGCACTTACCGTGCGGATAATTATGACGAGTTGATCGACCATCCGGTCGAGATGGGTGATTTTGATCTGGTCAGTTTCCGCGCCGGCGGTGTGCCGCACCATATCGCTGTGACTGGTTTACATGATGCCGATCTTGACCGTTTGGCGCGTGACGTAAAAAAAATCTGCGACTATCAGATTGATTTTTTCCATGATGGCGACAAGCCGCCGATGAATCGCTATGTATTTTTAGTGACCGCTGTAGGTGAGGGCTACGGAGGACTGGAACATCGTGCGAGCACCGCATTGTTATGCAGCCGCAATGACTTGCCGCAAAAAAACCGGAAAATTATCAGCGATAGCTACCGAAAGTTTTTGGGTTTGGCTAGCCACGAGTATTTTCACACTTGGAATGTAAAGCGCATTATGCCTGCCGCGTTTCAGCCTTATAATTTGGCGCAGGAAAATTACACCAGTCTCTTGTGGATGTTCGAAGGACTGACTTCTTATTACGACGACTTGGTGCTGGTTCGTTGCGGCTTGGTTTCCGCTGAGGAATATTTGCAGTTAATCGGCGAAACCATCACACGCGTCTTGCGCGCTGGTGGACGCCTGAAGCAAAGCGTTGCGGAATCTTCTTTTGATGCATGGACGAAATTTTATCGCCCTGATGAAAATTCGCATAACGCGGGCGTGAGCTATTACGCCAAAGGCGCGCTGGTGGGTTTGGCGCTGGATTTACACATTCGGCATGAAAGCAAAAATAAAAAATCGCTGGATGATGTGATGCGCGCGTTGTGGGATTTTTTCGGCGCGAAAAGTATAGGTGTTCCGGAAGACGGCTTTGAGGAGTTGGCGCAAAAAGAGTCTGGCTTGGACCTGAAATCATTTTTCGACCACGCAGTGCGTGGCACAGTCGATTTGCCTTTGCGCGATTTACTGGAAAATTTCGGCGTAGATTATGAGCTGCGCGCAGCCGAGAGCGAGGCAGACAAGGGCGGCAAAACAGGCAAAAAGAATTTGCGTCCACGCGTAACGCTCGGCGCGAAAATCGGCGGCAGCCACGAAGCAAAATTGCTGCAAGTGTACGATGGTGGCGCAGCACAAGTGGCGGGGTTGTCTGCCGATGACAACATCATCGCCATCGATGGCTTGCGTGTTAACGCGGCGACATTGGAAAAAATGCTAGGCCGCAAAGCAGTCGGCGATATAGTCGTAATGCTTGCCTTCCGCCGTGACGAATTGATGGCCTTTGATGTCACTTTACAAGCCGCACCTAAAGATACGTGCGAGTTACGCCTGAAAGAAAAACTCGGCGCGCAACAAGCTAAGTTGCGTAAATCATGGCTGGAAAACTAACCGGGCAAAAAACGGTCATTCCCACCAAGCCAAGTCCACGACGTTGCGTGTTGCGTCGTAGTAACTCCTTTTCGGCTTCGAACTTTGTCAGCACGTTCCGCGCTGCGTGGGATTGACG
>JAYVGF010000279.1:0-3628 GCA_043772415.1 Betaproteobacteria bacterium | reverse complement strand
CAGCCGGCGCCGGTCTTTTGCCCGAAGCGGCCCAGCTCGCAAATCTTGTCGGCGATTTTAGAATAGTGTTGTTCGCCTGGGCGTTCAGCCACACGGCGTTTGCGGATGTACCAGCCGACGTCGTTACCGGCCAAGTCGCCCATCTGGAATGGGCCCATCGCCATGCCGAAATCATTCATGGCCTTATCCACTTGTTGCGGCAACGCGCCCTCTTCCAACAGGAATCCGGCCTGGCGGCTGTATTCTTCTATCATGCGGTTACCGATGAAGCCGTCGCACACGCCTGACACGACGCTGACTTTTTTGATTGCTTTGCCCAGCTTCATCGTCGTCGCCAACACATCTTTGCCGGTCTTGGCGCCGCGCACAACTTCGAGCAGACGCATGACGTTGGCAGGCGAAAAGAAATGGGTGCCAATGACGTCTTGCGGGCGTGAAGTGAAGTTGGCAATTTTATCTACATCGAGCGTTGATGTGTTCGACGCGAGGATTGCGCCGGGCTTCATCACTTTATCCAGCGTTTTGAAAACCGTTTCTTTCACTGCCATGTCTTCGAACACTGCTTCAATCACGATGTCGGCGTTTTTCAAATCGTCGTAGTTGAGCGTGCCGGTGAGCAGGCTCAGTCGTTTGTCCATGTCTTCTTGCTTGAGTTTGCCTTTGGCGACGGTGTTGGCGTAATTCTTTTTGATGGTGGCCAAACCTTTATCCAAGGCTTCCTGTTTCATTTCAAGAATTTTTGCCGGGATACCGGCGTTAACGAAGTTCATTGCGATACCGCCGCCCATGGTGCCGGCGCCAATAATGGCAGCGGATTTGATCTCGCGCGTGGGTGTATCTTCCGGTACGTCAGGAATTTTCGACGCCATGCGCTCGGCGAAAAAAGCGTGACGTAATGATGCGGATTCCGTGCTGGCGACCAGTTGCATAAATAATTCGCGCTCGACTTTGACGCCTTCATCAAACGGTTTAGTCGCAGCGGCTTCGACGCAATCTAAACATTTCATTGGCGCAGGAAAACCTTTAGAGGCTTTTTTCACTTGTTCGCGCGCGGCGGCGAAAAACGCTGCAGCGGGTATGCCTTCCGGTAATTTTGCCGTCAGGTCGCGCACTTTGCGCAGCGGGCGATTTTCTGCGACAACTTTATTGGCAAACGCGATACCTGCTGCAGCGATATCGCCTTGCGCCATTTCATCGGCAAAACCCATTGCTACGAGCTTGTCGGATTTAACCGGATCGCCGGTCGTGATCATGCGCAACGCTGGTTCCACGCCGATCAAGCGTGGCATACGTTGCGTGCCGCCTGCGCCGGGCAATATGCCGAGCTTCACTTCGGGCAAGGCGACCAAAGTATCCGCTGTAGCGATGCGGTAATGGCAACCGAGCGCGACTTCGCAACCGCCGCCCATCGTAGGCCCGTGCAGCGCGGCGATAATGGGCTTGGGTGAAGCTTCAAGAGCCACAATGACTTCATTCAAGTTCGGCGATGCCAGTGCTTCGGGTTTGCCGAATTCTTTAATGTCCGCGCCGCCGCTGAAATTTTTTCTACCGCCGACTAACACGATGGCTTTAACGTTGCTGTCAGCTAGTGCTTTATTCAGGCCGTCCATAATGCCTGCGCGCAAATCTTTGCCAAGACCGTTGACGGGCGGATTGTTGAAAGTGATGACGGCGATGGCGCCGTCAACGCGGTAAGATGCGCTCATAATATCTCCAAATTATTCAATGAAATCAAACAGTTATGAATTATAGCTAAAACCCTAAGAGCAGATTCTTCCCCTTCGGCAAGCTCAGGGCTAAAGGCTATATCGCTCAGAATGACAAGCGAGGTTCAGACTTCCAGCCATTCTTTGCGTATGGCTTCATTATTACGCAATTCTGTTGGCGTACCTTCAAAAACAATATGCCCGTGTCCCATCACGTATAAACGCTGGGAAATCGTCAACGCGATCGACAGTTTTTGTTCGACCAATAAAATCGACACGCCGCGATTTTTTATTTCCTTTAACAACTCCGCTACCAGGTCGACGATTTTCGGCGCCAGGCCTTCAGTCGGTTCGTCGATCATAATCAAATCGGGATCGCCCATCAGCGTGCGGCAGAGCGTGAGCATTTGTTGCTCGCCGCCGGATAATACACCTGCAGATGTATCGGCGCGTTCGCGCAAGCGCGGGAATAATTGGAACATATCGTCCATGCTCCAACGACCGCGCTGTTTGCCGCCTTTCATACCAAGGATTAAATTTTGCCTCACGGTCAGCGTCGGGAATACATCGCGGTTTTCCGGCACGTAACCGATGCCTTTGTGTGCGATGACGTGCGCGGGCATGCCGGAAATTTTTTCGCCTTTGAATATCACTTCGCCATGCGGTTCGACTTCGCCCATGATGGCCTTGATGGTAGTCGAGCGGCCGACGCCGTTGCGACCGAGCAGGCTGACAATTTCGCCTTCGCCCACTTGCATATGCACGCCGCGCAGGATGTGGCTTTTGCCGTAATAGGCATTGAGGTTGCTCACTCCGAGCATCGGTTTAGACATGCTCAGTCCCCAGATAGGCTTCCTGCACTTTTTTATTGGCACGGATTTCGGTTGGTGTACCGGTAGCGATAATTTCGCCATACACCAAAACGGAAATACGATCCGCAAGGCCGAACACTACGCCCATGTCGTGCTCAACGACAATAAGGGTTTTATCCTTGCTAACATTGCGAATTAAATTTACTGCCGCGTCGGATTCGGAGCGACTCATACCGGCGGTTGGCTCATCAAGCAAAATTACGTCCGCGCCACCGGCGATGGTCACGCCGATTTCCAATGCGCGCTGCTCGGCGTAGGACAGCACGCCTGCAGGGGTATTGCGCCGGGAAGTCAGACCGATTTCTTCCAACACTTTTTCCGTGCGGTCATTGGCGTCTTTCAGCTTGCTCATACGTTGCCAGAAAGAATATTTGTAACCCATCGCCCACATCGCGGCACAACGAATGTTTTCGAACACCGACATGCGATGGAAAATATTGGTGACCTGGAAACTACGCGCTAAACCTTTACGGTTGATTTCAAATGCGGGCAAGCCGGAAATGCTTTTGCCATGCAGTTTGATGTCGCCGCTGGAAATAGGGAAACGACCGCTGACCAAATTAAATAATGTGGACTTGCCCGCGCCGTTCGGGCCTATCACGGCATGGCGTTCACCTTTAATAATATCGAGATTCACGCCGTTGATGATGGCAGTTTTGCCGAAGCTTTTTTTAACGTCTGTGAGTTGCAAGGCCGAGGTCATTATTTACCACCGTAAGTCAATAAATTGACCACACGCCAATCGGCTTGGACTTTTTTCCACGCACCTCGATATAGCCAGGCGCCCAATGCAATTAAAACCAGTGACGCAATCCACGGCATGGCTTGTTCGGAATCCACCACGGTGCCGAAAACTTTCAGCTTGTGATCGGTTTCTGCCAAGCGTCGATAGGTCAGCTCGACCAGGCCCGCCACGCCGCTGAACGCGATCAAGCCGGAAATAAACGCCGCCAAATAAGAAGGAAATAATTTATGTAATTGACCGGATTTCATGGCGGGCAAATGCATGAAAATCAATCCGGACAAACCGCCCGGCGCAAACAGCACCAT
>JAYVGF010000278.1:0-8141 GCA_043772415.1 Betaproteobacteria bacterium | reverse complement strand
TGATTTTATTGAATTTTTTGTAATTATTTAGATCGATCTCATGCAACACAAAACTGACGACGTACGCATTAAAGAAATTAAAGAACTCCTGCCACCCGCGCACGTATTCCGCGAATTTCCCCTCAACGACAACGCCTCCGAAACGGTGTATCAAGCGCGGCAGGGCATTCATCGCATCTTGCATGGCGCGGACGATCGCTTGCTCGTAGTGATCGGCCCATGCTCGATCCATGATTACGCAGCGGCGAAAGAATATGCCGGCAAACTCAAAGCGCTGCGCGATAAGTTGAGCAATGATTTGCTGATTGTAATGCGTGTGTATTTTGAAAAACCGCGCACCACGGTGGGCTGGAAAGGCTTGATCAATGACCCCGCACTGGATGGCAGTTTCAAAATCAACGATGGTTTGCGCCTCGCGCGGAGGCTGTTACTGGAAATCAACGACATGGGTTTGCCTGCGGGCACCGAGTTCCTCGATTTGATTACGCCGCAATATGTGGCCGATCTGATCAGCTGGGGCGCCATCGGCGCGCGCACGACGGAATCGCAAGTGCATCGTGAGCTTGCGTCCGGCTTGAGTTGCCCAGTCGGTTTCAAAAACGGCACAGATGGCAATCTCAAAATCGCCGTCGATGCGATCCGCGCATCGCAACAGCCGCATCACTTTTTATCTGTCACTAAAGCGGGGCATTCGGCGATTGTTTCGACGCTAGGCAACGAAGACTGCCACATCATTTTGCGCGGCGGCAAGCAACCGAACTTTGACGCAGCGAGTGTCGAACAATCGGCAAAAGAACTCGGCGCAGCTGGTTTAGCCGCGCGCTTGATGATCGATTTTTCGCACGCCAATAGCTCGAAAGATTATCAAAAGCAAATGCTGGTGACGGACAATGTTGCGGCACAGATTACTTCGGGCGACGAACGGATCGTCGGCGTGATGGTAGAAAGCCATCTCAAACCAGGTCGGCAAGACTTGGTCGAGGGCAAAACTTTGGCCTATGGACAAAGCATTACCGACGCTTGTTTGGGTTGGGAAGATAGCGAAAAAATTTTGGCCACGCTCGCTGAGTCAGTACGCAAGCGCCGCCTTGCGCGCGACGCAAAGACGGATTAAGGCAGCTCTGAACAAATGGCGGGCGTTCATGCTTCGACAAGCTCACCACGAACGAAATCAACTCCCAACCGTTCGTCCTGAGCTTGTCGAAGGACTAAATCAGCGCATTATTCACGGCATTATTATTTTTATTCTTGCTTGCACCATGTCCTCAATGGCCTGGTCGCAATTGAGTGTAAAAGACGACGCAGGCAATATCGTCAATCTCAAAGCCCCCGCAAGACGCATCGTCACCCTCGCGCCGTTTCTCACTGAATTAGTCTATGCCGCCGGTGCGGGCGACCAACTGGCCGCTGTCAGTTCGTACAGCGATTTTCCTGCTGAGGCAAAACTGAAGCCCGTCATCGGCGATGCCTCGGCCATCGATATGGAACGACTTATCGCGTTAAAGCCGGATCTCGTCATCGCGTGGAAAAGCGGCGGGCATCCAGCCGACACTGGGCGTTTGAGCAAATACGGCATTGCTGTATTGATAGTCGAAGCCGCCAGCCTTAAAGACATACCGCGTCTGCTGCGTACATTCGGGCAAGTCGCGGATACATCAATCAAAGCGGAAGCAGCCGCTAAAAATTTTGAACAGCGATTGCTGGCGCTGCGCCAACGTTACGAAACGAATCCGCCGCAAAAAGTATTTTTTGAAATCTGGCATAGCCCACTCATCACCATCAGCGGCAAGCATTTCATCAGCGAAGCAATGGAAATTTGTCACGGAAAGAATATTTTTGCCGATGTGAAGTCGCTGGTGCCGACCGTCGGACTCGAATCGATTTACGCCGCCAATCCGCAGGTCATCATCAGCAGCACTTCGGCAAGAAATGACAATGTGATGGCGCCGTGGCGTAAGCACGCGAAATTAAGCGCAGTAAAAAACAAAAATATCTTCGCGCTTGATCCCGATTTGATACAACGTCAAACACCGCGCTTGCTCGATGGAGTTGAGCAAATGTGTAAACAGTTGCAAACGGCCAACTAATAATAAGTATTTGATTATATTGATATTTTTATATCGCCGGTTTCCAATAAACATCGCTTACGCCGAGTTCGCGATTGATTCCTCGACACAAAATAAATAGCAGGTCGGATAAACGATTCAGATATTGAATGGTTAATGGCGATACCGTTTCGTGGTGCGCCAGTGCAACCACACTGCGCTCCGCCCGCCGCGCAATAGTGCGCGCCACATGGCATAAGGCCGCCGCGCGCGAACCGCCGGGGAGGATAAAATCTTTCAGCGGTGGCAGTGATGCGTTGTGTTGTTCGATCAGCGCATCCAAGCGCGCGAGATGATGTTCCGTCAGCGTGGTGTGACCGGGTATCGCTATTTCGCCGCCGAGGTCGAATAGCTCGTGCTGGCAATTCGACAATGCGTCGATTATTTTTTGCGGCAAACTTTCTGCCAGCAACACGCCGAGCGCGCTGTTCAATTCATCCACGTCGCCTAATGCAGCGATACGCAGGCTGTCTTTGCCGACGCGGGAGCCGTCGGCGAGGCCGGTGCTGCCGTCGTCGCCGGTGCGGGTGGTGATTTTCGTCAGCCGGTTGGCCATGAAGCGGTCTCCGAAGGGAAAGGTTTGCTGCGGCGAATTATAGCCTGTCGCGCTGGACAGGGGCGAAATGCGGTATCATGACGTCGTTAATAAAACCATTGTTTGCCCATGAAAATTACCTTCCTTGATTTTGAACAACCCGTCGCCGAACTGGAAAACAAAATCGAAGAACTGCGCTTTGTGCAGGACGATTCGGTAGTCGATATTTCTTCCGAAATCGACCGCCTGCAAAAGAAAAGCCAGACGATGACCAAGGAGATTTACGCCAAGCTTAACGCCTGGCAAATTTCGCAGGTCGCGCGCCACGCGCAACGTCCTTACACCCTCGATTACGCGCAGTTGATGTTCACCGATTTTCAAGAGCTGCACGGCGACCGTTCGTTCGCTGATGATCAAGCCATCGTCGGCGGCCTCGCGCGTTTTAATGGCCAAACGGTCATGATCATCGGTCATCAAAAAGGCCGCGACACCAAGGAAAAAATCGTGCGCAATTTCGGCATGCCGCGCCCGGAAGGCTATCGCAAAGCTTTGCGCCTGATGAAGTTGGCGGAAAAATTCGGCGTGCCTTTATTCACCTTTATCGACACGCCCGGCGCATTTCCCGGCATCGACGCGGAAGAACGCGGACAGTCGGAAGCGATTGGACGCAACTTGTATGAAATGGCGAAATTGCGCGTGCCGATTATTTGCACCGTGGTGGGCGAGGGTGGCTCCGGCGGTGCGCTGGCGATCGGCGTCGGTGACGCGATGTTGATGCTGCAATATTCAACCTATTCGGTGATTTCGCCCGAAGGTTGCGCGGCGATATTATGGAAAAGCGCGGACAACACGGCGGAAGCGGCGGAAGCCTTGGGCATCACTTCCACGCGCTTGAAATCGCTCGGCCTGGTGGACAAAATCATCAACGAACCGCTCGGCGGTGCGCATCGCGATTACGACGAAATGGCCAAGTCGCTGAAGAAAGTATTGCAGGATACTTTGCGCGGATTGCAGGACAAGCCGATTGATAAATTGCTGGATGCGCGTTACACGAGACTCATGGAGTACGGCAAGTTCAAAGAAGTAGAACAGAAATAATGCAGGGAAACACTGAACGGGTTGATTACGTGCATGGTTCGACAAGCTCACCACGAACGTTATCAATATTCCGCCGTTCGTCCTGAGCTTGTCGAAGGACGAATCGGGGATTCCTCCAGCAAATTAGCCAGCCAGAAATTATTCAGGCCGTAAATATGTCCTCTCCCGATTTAGTCATCACACATTCCGCACAACTTAAACGTTTAATCCAGACTGGCTCGCGCGTTTGTGTTGGCTTGTCAGGCGGCCTTGATTCTGTGGTTTTACTTGATCTATTGCATAGATTGCAAGCCAGTTATTTATTTGAATTATTTGCCATTCACGTGAATCATCAATTAAGCCCGAATGCGAAGCTATGGGCGCAATTTTGTGCTGAGCTTTGTGCGCAAAAAAATATTCCTTTGCACATCGAAAGCGTAACTGTTGAACGCGATAGCGGTCTCGGCGTTGAAGCGACTGCGCGCGCGTCACGCCATGCCGCTTTCAAAAGACAAAACGCCGATGTCATCGCGCTGGCGCACCATGCCGACGATCAAGCGGAAACTTTGTTGCTGCAATTGCTGCGTGGCGCAGGCGTAAAGGGCGCGTCGGCGATGCCGATGTTGAGCGACAGCAAACCCGCGCTTGTGCGCCCCTTGCTCGTTGTAACGCGCAACGAGTTGGAAGCTTATGCTGCGCAACGCGGATTGAAATGGATTACCGACGAATCCAACGCCGATATTCGTTACGACCGTAATTATGTGCGCCATGCAGTGCTGCCGCAGATTGAAAAACGTTTCCCCGCTTATCGCGCGACGCTAGGCCGCGCCGCGCAACATTTTGCCGCAGCGTCGGCTTTGCTTGATGAACTGGCTGAGCTCGACGCGACTAATATTCTGCATGACGATAAATTAGTACAAGCTACTTTCGCCCAATTGAGCGAGGCGCGCGCAAAAAACCTGCTGCGTTTTTTTCTCGCGCAACATCATGTCGCCATGCCGCAAGCCGCGCGCCTCGATGAGTTGGTGCGGCAATTACAGACTGGCGGCCATGATGCGGAAGTGTGCGCGCAACTCGGCGGACATGAAGTGCGCGCGTGGCGCGGCAATATTCATGTGTTAACTGAATCGTTGCCGGCAGAAGATTTGCGTCTTGTCTGGAGCGGCGAAGCTGAATTAAAACTCTCCTCAAACTTGGGCGCGCTGAAATTCACAGCAACAAAAGAGCAGGGCATTAGTGCGGCGAAATTAAAAAACCAAACTGTCATAGTGCGTACAAGAAGCGGCGGCGAAACCTTGCAACCCGCGGCCAACCGTCCGCGCCGCACGCTGAAAAATTTATTGCAGGAGTCGGCGGTACCGCCGTGGCAGCGCGAGCGGCTGCCGCTATTGTTTTGCGGCGACAGTCTGGTCTGGGTTCCGGAAATTGGTATTGATATAAATTATCAGGCGGTCAGCGGGGAATTGGCCTACCGCGTTGACTGGGTTCGCTAAGGTATTCCTTGCTCCATGGGTTTGGTGTACGATTGCGAAGTATAAAATAACTAATAATATAAGTATTTGATTAAATTAAATTTTTATTATTCACTCTACTCTCGGGGGAACACATGAAACAAAAATTTTTAGCCATCGCTTTAACAGCGCTCACCTTGCTCGGCGCTGCTGCAGTGCAAGCAGCAGATGAATATCCGTTCAAACCTATTACCATGATTGTGCCGTTCGCCGCTGGCGGCCCGACCGACACCGTAGCGCGCTTGATTGCGCAATCGATGAGCGTGGAAATGAAACAAGCCGTCAACGTGGAAAACGTCGCCGGTGCTGGCGGTACTTTGGCCGCAGGTCGCGTGGCACGCTCTCCCGGCGACGGCTACACTATATTTTTACATCACATCGGCCATTCGACTGCACCTGCTTTGTATCGCAAGTTGGCTTACAACGCGATCGACGATTTCGAGCCGATTGGTTTGGTCACCGACGTGCCTATGACCTTGATCGCGAAAAAAGATTTCCCGCCTAACGACATGAAAGAATTGGTCGCGTATCTCAAAGCCAACAAAGAGAAAGTGAACTACGCCAACGCCGGCCTAGGCTCCGCTTCGCATTTGTGCGGCATGTTGTTCATGAGCGCGATTGAAACCGACCTGACCACGATTCCCTACAAAGGCACCGGCCCGGCGATGAACGACATCCTCGGCGGCCAGGTTGAACTCATGTGCGACCAGACCACCAACACTACACCGCAAATCAAGGCGGGCAAAGTGAAAGCCTACGCCGTCACCACTAAAACGCGCGTCGCTTCATTGAAAGATTTGCCCACCATCGACGAATCCGGCGTGAAAAACTTTGAAATTGCCGTGTGGCATGGTTTGTATGCGCCGAAAGCGACACCGAAGCCCATCATCGACAAATTGAATAAGGCGATGAACGTGGCGTTGAAAGACGCTAACGTGAAGCACCGTTTCGCCGATTTGGGAACCGAGCCGGTAGCGGAAAATCGCGCCACGCCGGAAGTGTTGCGTGCGCACCTGAAAGCGGAAATCGACAAATGGGGTCCGGTTATCAAAAAAGCCGGTCAATACGCCGACTGATTTTTGTTTTTTAATACATCAAAACGGCTCCGCAAGGAGCCGTTTTTGTTACTACTCGCCTTGAACCAGACAGGCGTGTAAACTATTATGAGTGCAACAATAATTATCGCTTATACCAAGGTAACGCTCTTCAGGGGAGGAACATCGTGACATCTTTCATCCGTAATCCCAAAGATTTTTATACCGGCTTGCTCTACGTCGGCTTCGGCGTAGCCGGGCTGGTCATCGGCAAAGACTATGGCATGGGCACCGCATCCAAAATGGGCGCGGGTTATTTTCCTATGGTGTTGAGCGGTTTGCTTACCTTGTTCGGCGTGATCGCTTTGATCCGTTCGTTTATCCGCCCCGGTGAATCGCTGGGCGAATTCGGCTGGAAAGCCTGTGCGCATATTTGCGGCGGCGTATTGCTGTTTGGAGCGCTACTCAAGCCAGCCGGCTTCGTTATCGCGTTATTGGCGCTGACATTAGTGAGTGCAGCGGGTAGCGCGCATTTCAAATTTTCCTGGCGCGCGGCGTTGGCCTTAATCGGCTTGATTACTTTTTGCGCCCTGGTATTCGTCAAAGGATTAAAAGTTCCTATGCAATTACTCGGCACCTGGTTCGGCGCTTGATTCAATACCAAAATAATATAAGAGAACATCATGGACTTACTCAATAATTTATTACTCGGCCTGCAAACCGCGATGGGATTCACCAATCTGTTTTACTGTTTGGTCGGTGTTTTTCTCGGTACCGCCATCGGCGTGTTGCCCGGCCTCGGCCCAGTGGCGACTATCGCTATGTTGTTGCCGGTCACGTTTGGTTTGCCACCTGTGTCGGCACTCATCATGCTGTCGGGCATTTATTACGGCGCACAATACGGCGGATCGACGACGGCGATCCTGGTCAATCTCCCCGGCGAATCGTCTTCCGTGGTGACGGCGCTCGACGGTTATCAACTCGCGCGACAAGGTCACGCGGGCAGGGCGCTATCCGTCGCAGCGCTCAGTTCATTTTTCGCAGGCACGGTTTGCACCTTATTGATCGCACTATTTGCGCCGCCGCTGGCCGAAGTGGCGCTGAAATTCGGTCCGGCAGAATATTTTTCCCTGATGGTATTGGGCCTGGTCGCCTCGATTGTCCTGGCCAGCGGTTCGCTGTTGCATGCACTCGGCATGATCGTGCTAGGTTTGTTATTGGGCTTGGTCGGCACCGACGTCAACTCGGGTATGGCACGTTACAGTTTTGATATTCCCGAAATGGCCGACGGCATCAACTTCGTCATTGTCGCGATGGGCGTATTTGGCCTGGGTGAAATCATCAGCAACTTGCAGCACGAGGCCACGCGCTCGACCTTGATGGGTAAAGTCACCAATCTGATGCCGACCAAAGAAGATTTCAAACGCTGCGCTGCACCGGTGTTACGCGGTACCGCGTTGGGGGCGGTGCTAGGTATCTTGCCCGGCGGCGGTGCGATGTTGTCGTCATTCGCTGCGTATTCGCTGGAAAAGAAAATCTCCAAAAATTCGGCCATGTTCGGAAAAGGCGCGATCGAAGGAGTGGCGGCACCGGAGGCCGCCAATAATGCCGGCGCGCAAACCTCATTCATCCCCATGCTCACGCTCGGCATCCCGTCGAACCCGGTGATGGCGCTGATGATAGGCGCGATGATCTTGCAAGGCATCCAGCCCGGCCCATCGGTGATGACCGAGCAGCCGACATTATTCTGGGGTTTGATCGCGTCGATGTGGGTTGGCAATATCATGTTGCTGGTTTTGAATCTGCCGCTCATCGGCCTGTGGGTAAAAATGATTTCTGTGCCGTATCATTTTTTGTATCCGGCGATTCTGGTGTTCTG
>JAYVGF010000277.1:0-5059 GCA_043772415.1 Betaproteobacteria bacterium | reverse complement strand
CGCGAACTGTACCTTTATATCGCGTGGGTTTTTTCCTGCAGCCACTTCTTCGCGCCATTTCTGTATCGTGCTCATTGGCTCGAATGACAATAATTCGAGGTATCGCCACATCAATTCATCTGACACCCTCATAATTTTGCCGAAGATTTCGGTCGGACTTTCGTTAATGCCGATGTAATTGCCCAGCGACTTGGACATTTTATTCACGCCGTCGAGTCCTTCGAGCAGCGGCATAGTGAGGATGCATTGCGGCGCTTGCCCGTGCTGTTTTTGCAGTTCACGCCCTACCAACAAGTTGAATTTTTGATCGGTACCGCCGAGCTCGACGTCGGATTTCATCGCGACGGAATCGTAACCTTGCATAAGAGGATATAAAAACTCATGCACAGCAATAGGTTTTTGCTCGGCGTAACGCTTGGAAAAATCGTCGCGCTCGAGCATACGCGCGACCGTGTACGAGGAAGCCAGACGTATCATGCCGGCCGCGCCGAGTTCATTGCCCCATTTGGAGTTGAACATGACTTCGGTTTTGTCCGGGTCGAGAATCTTGAATACTTGCGTCTTATAGGTATCTGCATTGGCCGCAATTTGTTCCGGTGTGAGCGCTGGACGCGTTGCGTTGCGGCCGCTCGGGTCGCCAATCAACCCCGTAAAATCGCCGATCAAAAACATGACGTGATGGCCGAGCTGCTGGAACTGGCGCATTTTGTTGATGAGTACGGTGTGGCCGAGATGCAGATCCGGCGCAGTCGGATCGAAGCCGGCTTTGATACGCAACGGACGTCCGCTGGAGAGTTTTTCCAGCATTTCGCTTTCAACAATTAATTCGTCACAACCGCGCTTAATATGTTCAAGCGATTCTTTTGGTGATAAGTTCATGATTTTATTCAATAATTTATTTTAGTGGTGCGGGAACAACAGCTAGACTCAGACCAAAGTAAATCACACTGGCGCTAAAAATATAATCTCTGCTATGCTGTCTGCCCGCTTTGAATTTGAAGACAATTATTCGATATGCGTTCTAAGAGCCTGAATAGTTTAGCGCAAAAGCCTTTCAATCACGAAGGCAAATCCCGCCTGCCGGTTTTGGCGGCGTTGGTATTTGTCTCATTGTTCGGTGTCGCCGCTGCATTTGGTATAGCGCCGGATACCATCACGCGCACTGTGCCAACGCGCACAGTGGTTGAAACCATTGATCTTAAGCTGGTTGCCGTCGATAACGATGATGATCAAAACAGTTACGGCTTCGTGGATAAAGTTCGTGAAGGCGATACGGTGGCGACATTGCTTGCACGCTTAAATATAGATGACGAAGACGCGGAAAACTTTATTCGCAAAGACCGTGTCGGCCAAGGCTTATATCAACTGCGCCCGGGTCGCACGGTGCGCGCCCAAACTTCCGCTGACGGCGATTTACTCTCGCTAGTGTATCTCAACAGCCAGGACAATATGTTGGTGATACAGAAAAATGGCGATGGCTTCAATGCCGCAGAACAACCTATCGCTCCGACCGCACGCACGGTGTTCAAATCCGGCGTGATCCGCAGTTCACTATTCGGCGCGACGGACGCGGCCGGCATTCCGGAAACCGTGGCCATGCAATTGGCGAAAATATTTTCCACCCAAATCGATTTCCACCAAGACTTACGTCGCGGCGACCAATTCTCCGTGGTGTATGAAATGCTGTATCAAAACGGCGAGCCGGTGCGCGTGGGCAAAGTATTAACCGCAGAATTTATTAATCAAAACAAATCCTACCGTGTGGCCTACTTCGAATCGCCTGAGGGCGACGGCGATTACTACACGCCGGACGGACGCAATTTGCGCAAAGCGTTTTTGCGCTCTCCGATCGAATTTTCCCGCGTCAGCTCCGGCTTCAGCTCGTCGCGCTTTCACCCAGTGTTGAATAAATGGCGCGCCCATAAAGGCGTTGATTTCGCTGCCCCATCCGGCACCGGCATTCTCGCTACCGCCGACGGTAAAGTCAGTTTTGTCGGCACTAAAGGCGGCTACGGCAACGTAGTGGAAATCAAGCATCACGAAAATTATTCCACGCTCTACGCGCATTTATCCCGCTTCGGCAAAATACACGTCGGCGAAAAAATCCGCCAGGGCGAAGTGATCGGCTACGTCGGCCGCACCGGATTGGCCACCGGTCCGCATTTACATTACGAATTCAAAGTGGCGGGCGCGCATCAAGATCCGCTCACCGTCGCGCCGCTGTCGCAACCGATGACGCCGGCGCTGCGTCCGGCCTTCGACAAAACTTCAAAAAACCTGATGGCTCAACTCGAACTGCTGCGCGGAACCAACCTCGCCCGCTTCGAGTAAGCGCGTCAACACGCGCTACGTAATATCTTGGCCACTCATCACTCGCGCGAAATTTTCATCGGCATCATGTCCGGCACCAGCCTTGATGGCGTGGATGCGGTGGTCGCACGTTTCGACAAGGAAAAGCCGGACCTCCTGGCGCACAGCCGTGTTGAATTTGATACCGCTTTGCATCGCGGCTTGCTCTCGCTGAATCACAAAAACGATAACGAACTGGAAACGGCGCAAGTGCTATCGAATGAACTGGCGCGTTGCTACGCCAATGCCTGCGCAAAATTATTGCAAACGGCCAATCTGACGCCGCGCGATATTTCAGCTATCGGTTGTCACGGACAAACCGTGCGCCATCGGCCTGATTTGGGCTTTACCTTGCAATTGAATAACCCTTCTTTACTCGCCGAATTGACGCATATTTCCGTCGTCGCGGATTTTCGTTCGCGCGATATTGCAGCGGGCGGCCAAGGCGCGCCATTGGTGCCGGCGTTTCACTCGGCCGTGTTCGGCGATAAAAAAATTCATCGTGCCGTAGTCAACATCGGTGGCATCAGCAATCTCACCGACTTGCCGACCGACGGCAACATCAGCGGTTTCGATTGCGGCCCCGGTAATGTGCTGATGGATGCATGGATCCAGCAGCATCAAGGCGTGCCGTTCGATCGTGATGGCGAGTGGGCTTTGGGCGGTAATTTGAAGCCAGACTTGCTGCAAAAGATGCTGGCGGAAAAATATTTTTCCTTGCCGCCGCCGAAAAGTACGGGACGCGATTTATTCAATCTACCTTGGCTGCTGCGTTTTTTGGATAACGACCTGCAAGCGCGCGACGTACAAACTACCTTGCTCGCGCTCACCGCGCAAACCATCGTCGATGCCATTCAGCGTCACGCCGCCGGCGCGAAAGAAATCTTTTTCTGCGGCGGCGGCGCGCGCAATCGAACCTTGATGCAAGCCCTGGAAGCGGCGCTGGCTCCGGCGAAAGTACGCAAGACGGATGATTTGGGCATTGATGCGGAACAAGTAGAAGCGCTGGCGTTTGCGTGGTTAGCGCGACAGACGGTGAATTTGAAAACGGGCAATGTACCGGCGGTGACAGGCGCGCGCGGCGAGAGAATTTTGGGCGGGATTTACCCTGCCTAATAACTATTTGATTATATTGAATTATTTGTAATTAATAAAAACAAAAAAGGACGCGCGAACGTCCTTTTTATTACATCTAATAGCTTAATGCTTTAGGCAGAGAAAGACGATCCACAACCGCAAGTCGAACTCGCATTCGGATTTTTAATCACGAACTGCGCGCCTTCCAAGCCTTCTTGATAATCGATTTCCGCGCCGACCAAGTATTGATAGCTCATCGCGTCGATTAACAACTTCACGCCATTTTTTTCCATGGTGGTGTCGTCTTCATTGACGATTTCGTCAAAGGTAAAACCATACTGAAAACCGGAGCAACCGCCACCCGTGACGAACACGCGTAATTTCAAGTCGGTGTTGCCTTCTTCGTCGATCAGATTTTTCACTTTGTTCGCTGCGTTGTCGGTAAACACCAACGGTGCGGGCATTTCGGTAATGGCGTTCATGCTGTTTCTCCTGTTGCGGTGGTTCTAACGATGGCTCGCAGATAAGTCATTATTTCACCCGCTGAGACGCAGGTCAAATGTAGTTAACTGTTACCAGGCTGGGTGACTTTGAGCTCGACCACTTTATCCTTGCTAGGGCCTTGTTCGTGCATCATTTTTCCCATCACTATCGCACCGACGTGGATCTCGATGGATTTGTAGAAGACATCTCCTGAGACCCGCGCTTTGGGCAACAGTTCAACGTATTCCGTCGCACGCACCGGGCCGGCGACGGTGCCGTTAATGACGATATGGCCGACGTTGATTTCGCCTTCCACTTTGGCCATTTCCGACAGCACCAAAGTTCCGGGCTTGTCGCCCATAGCCGTGATATTACCTTTGACGTGACCATCCACGCGCAAACCGCCGCTGAATATCACATTACCTTCGATGCGCGAACCGGCACCTATCAGGCTGTCGATCGGGCTGGTCTTACCATCTTTTTTGCTGAACATAATCAGGCTCCTACGTTAAATTAAAAATTCCGGGAAAATTTCACTTGTCCCGAGGGCATTTCGATCACGCGCACCTGCGTACTTTTTATTTTCGTACCTTCTGCCAGCTTGAAGCGTCCTTCTACTCGCTGATAATACTTGAAATTGACGTCCTGCCCGGCAGATTTGTCTTTTTCGCCTTCAGGGATGGTGACAACTGCGGGCACACCGTTGGTCACCAGGTTCAATACTAATTGTACCCGCCCGCGGAAATCATTTTCGCGCTGGCCGCCTTGCATAATCATCATGCGGTAACGATATTCGTTGGGCGTGCCGTCCGGGTCCAGCTTGAAATTATAGACGCTCAAACCGTCCGGCGAAGCGGAAGTGGACATAATGCTGCGGAAAAAAGCCAGATCTTCTTTCAGGCTGGCATTTTCATCCTGCAATTGCGTCAAGGTTTTGGTGATTTCTGTCTGCGAAGATTTGTCGATTTGCGCCTGACGTTCCAATTCGGTCAGGCTCACGCGCATTTTGCCGTTTTCTTCCGTGAGCTGCTGCTTGGCTTCGGTCAACTCCGTCAATTGTCGTTGCGCAGCGTCTTTATCAAAGCCGGCCAAACGCTGGCCCGCATCGAACATCCACCACACCAAGCCGGTAATCAATAAAAGACCGGCG
>JAYVGF010000276.1:0-23859 GCA_043772415.1 Betaproteobacteria bacterium | reverse complement strand
TTTTTCATTTCGTAGTCGATGGCGCGGGCGACGATGTCGCGCGGGGCGAGCTCGGCGCGCTCGTCGTGTTTGGGCATGAAGCGGGTGCCGTCGGGTAATTTCAAATGTCCGCCTTCGCCGCGCACCGCTTCGGTAATCAGGAAAGATTTGGCGTGAGGATGATACAAACAAGTCGGGTGGAATTGGATGAACTCCATGTTGGCAACGCGACATCCGGCGCGCCAGCCCATTGCCACGCCATCACCGGTCGCAGTGTCAGGGTTGGTGGTGTAAAGATAAACTTTGCCGATACCGCCCGCAGCTATGGCGGTGAACTCAGCTCCCAGTGTTTCCACTTGGCCCGATTCCCGGTTCAGCACGTAGGTGCCGTAACAGCGATTGTCTTTGCGGCCTAACTTTTTGCCGGTGATGAGGTCTATAGCAATATGGCGTTCCAGCACGGTGATGTTGGGATGCACTTTAACTTTCGCCAACAGCGCTTGTTGCACGGCATAGCCGGTTAGATCGTCGGCGTGAATAATACGGCGCTTGCCGTGACCACCTTCGCGCGTCAGGTGATAGCCGGTTTTGTTGTCGTCATCTTTGGTGAATTGCACGCCTTGTTCGATTAACCAATCGACCGCTTGCTTACCGTGTTCGACAACGTGACGCGTTGCAGTCTCGCTACACAGACCGGCGCCGGCAATTAATGTGTCCTGAATATGGTCGGCTTCAGTGTCATCTTCGGCCATCACCGCAGCTATGCCGCCTTGCGCCCAAGCGCTGGCGCCGTCTATGAGCTTTTGTTTGGTGACTAGTGCAACTTTGCGCGTTGCCGCCAGTCGTAACGCAAGAGAGGAGCCGGCAAGGCCGCTGCCAATCACGATGACATCGAATTTTTTCATCAGTGCCCTGTTAAATTCTATGAAATTATTTGTTTTGATAGCAAATCATATCAGACTGTATTAGCAGCTTCGCACGAATGAAATTGCGGCGCTGCAAAAAATACCCATCGGTCACTGTAACGTAGTTCACATTTATAATCATAAGGCTAACTGAACTTTTTATTTTTCACCCTGTCTTTGACACATGAGCGGCGAAGTTGGTGCGCGCCTGAGGCATAAACGATGAGTGTGATAAAATTTAAGCCGGTATTGGATTGCAAGTTCGCCGATCTCGGCGCAACGGCAACCCAGCCGCAAAAAGAATTCAGGGAACCAACACGCATGGGCGATCGGGAAATCGATCAGCAATTAGTAGAGCGGGCGCAACGGGGAGAAAAACGTGCGTTCGAACTACTGGTGATCAAATACCAACGCAAGTTGGGCCGTTTGTTGACGCGCTTTATTCGTGATTCGGCTGAAGTCGAGGACGTCACTCAGGAAGCCTTCATCAAAGCCTATCGCGCCTTGCCGTCATTTCGCGGCGACAGTGCGTTTTACACTTGGCTGTACCGCATCGGCATCAACACCGCAAAAAATCATTTAGTCTCGCGCGGACGCCGCGCCCCCACCTCTACCGAATTTAACAGCGAAGAAGCCGAGAACTTTGAAGACGGCGATCAACTTCGCGATTACAACACGCCGGAAAATGAACTCATCAGCAAGCAAATCATCGCGACGGTGAATTCGGCGATGGACGAGTTGCCGGAAGATTTGCGCACGGCGATTACGTTGCGCGAAATCGATGGCATGAGTTACGAAGACATTGCGGCGATCATGAATTGCCCAATCGGCACCGTGCGCTCACGTATATTTCGTGCGCGCGAGGCAATTGCAGAGAAACTACGCCCCCAATTGGGCACCAGTAAAGACAGGAGATGGTAAGCATGAACACCGAAATATCCGCATTGATGGATGGCGAACTTGAGCAACCTGCCGCGAAATCCTTAATCACCCGGTTGCAATCAGATAAAGAGTTACAGCAGAGTTGGAGCGTGTACCACCAGATAGGTGATTGTCTGCGACGTGAACACATGCATGACGATGCGCTGACCAGTAAAATTTTTGCCGGTTTGCAAGCTGAACCTACGGTGCTCGCACCGCGCCCGCGCACGGCGGGCTTCATGCCGATTATCGCGACGGCGATGGCAGCTTCCCTCGCCACTGTCGCGGTGGTGTCGTGGTTGGGTTACCAGTCTTCGCAAGTGCCGATTACTGTGGCGACACAAGCTGCACGGAAGCCAGTGCCTGATGCTACCAAAGTGGTGCAAATAAAACCCGAAGTGTCTTCACTCGCGTTGCTGCCCAATGCAAGCGCCATTGCCATATCGTCTAACCAAGTACAGGATTATTTATTCGCCCATCAGGAATTTTCCCCCGCCGCAGGCGTAATGCAGGCTTCTTACGGCGGACGGCGATGAGATTTGCGGTAGCGGTTTTGCTGGCATCCGTCGGATGCCAGAATGGATTAATCGGCAATGTAATGGCAGAAGACGCTCCCACAGCGGACATTTCTACCTGGATAGGACGTATGTCCAGTGCTGCCGTGCAGAATTGTTACATGGGAACATTCGTACACGAGTCGGGCGGGCACATGGAGTCGTTGCGTATTGCCCATTACACCGAGGGCAAGGAAGAAACCGAAAAAGTCGAATTTCTTGATGGGCCTGCGCGCGAAGTCATCCGCAATAACGAGCAAGTCTCGGTGTATTTTCCCGCACACAAAACCATCAAGCTGGTGCATCGTAAAGCGCGAAAATTTTTCCCGGCGCTGCTGACTTCTGCACCGGATGTGTATAAAGAAAATTATCGCATTACGCTGACCAATATGGAGCGTGTCGCAGGCCACGAATGTCAGGGCATGTTGTTCGAACCCAAAGATGCTTTCCGTTATCCGCGTTGGTTTTGTGCCGAGCAGGGTAGTGGGTTAATTATTAAAACCAATTTGAAAAATGACCGAGGTGCTTTGCTGGAGCAGATGACCTTCACCCAGCTCACTATCGGTAAACCGCAAGTCAAGCGTGATCACACCAAGCCGAGTTACCCGGAAGCCAAGCAGCAATGGCGTACCGATACGTCTCCGCTCGAAGATCTGAAGCCTGCCGATAGCGGTTGGGTCGTCGCCAATGCGCCAGCGGGATTTCGTAAAGCCATAGAGATGCAACGTAATATGCCGAACAAAACCCAACCGATTTTTCACCAGGTTTTGTCCGATGGCCTGGCATCGATTTCGATTTTTATCGAGCCGCAGAATGTGCAGAATAAAACCGTGTTAGGACCCAGCCATCAAGGTGCAGTGAACACTTATATTCATACGGTGGCTGATCATTTGATTACGGTGATGGGCGAAGTGCCGATGCCGACCGTGCAACAAATTGCGCAATCGATAAAAGCACCAACAAAATAAATGCGCGTAAGCTGAGACTGTCGGTTATGCGTTAATGTATTGCTTGGATTGAAATATTTTTTACTGGCCATATATTAAGTAATAAGCTGAACTGGGATTTAATATAACTTATTGATTTTATTGAATAATTTTAGATGGGGAATCAAGTGATGATTAAAAAAGCTTGGCTGGGAATATTGCTGTTGACGGCGTCTGCAATGACATGGGCAGAAAATTTGCCCGACTTTACCGAGTTGGTGGAGAAGCAGGGCGCAGCGGTAGTGAATATCAGTGTCACCCAAACACAAAAAGTCGCAGCGATTCCGCAAATTCCAAATCTGTCGGAAGACGATCCGATGTTCGATTTCTTCCGTCGCTTTATACCGCAGCTACCACCGGGCGGCGGTGGCGGGCGTGATCGCGAAGCGATGGGACAAGGATCCGGCTTTATTATCAGTCAGGACGGTTATCTGCTGACCAACGCGCACGTTGTATCCGGTGCAGATGAAATTACCGTCAAGCTGCGCGACCAGCGGGAATTCAAAGCGAAAGTCATCGGTACCGATAAACGTAGCGACGTAGCGTTGATTAAAATCGAAGCGGCTGGTTTGCCTGCAGTAGTGATCGGTAACCCGGAAAAACTCAAAGTAGGCGAATGGGTTGTTGCTATCGGTTCGCCGTTCGGTTTTGCAAACAGCGTAACCAAAGGTATCGTCAGCGCGAAAGGCCGTGATCTGCCGCAAGAAAATCTGGTGCCGTTCATCCAGACTGATGCTGCGATTAACCCCGGAAACTCGGGCGGGCCGTTGTTCAACTTGAAGGGTGAAGTCGTCGCCATCAATTCCCAAATTTATAGCCGTAGCGGCGGTTTTCAAGGCTTGGCGTTTTCAATACCGATCGATACTGCGATGAAAGTCGCCGATCAATTGCGCACCAACGGCAAAGTCACGCGCGGTTGGTTGGGTGTGTTGATACAACCGGTGACGAAAGATCTGGCCGAGACGTTTGGGTTGGCTAAACCCGAAGGTGCGCTAGTCGCGTCGGTGGAAAAAAATAGCCCGGCAGAAAAAGCCGGTCTGGAAGCCAGTGATGTGATTACGCGTTTTGACAACAAGTCTGTGGTGGCCTCGACTGATTTGCCGCGTATCGTGACGGAAGTAAAACCCGGCTCGAAAGTTTCGCTGCAAGTCTGGCGTAAAAATGCCGCTAAGGATTTATCCATCACGGTTGGCGAATTGCCGGTGAATCCTAACGTAGCCGCATTAGGCGGGCCCAAACGCTCGACCAAAACGCCTGAAGCGCCGAACAAATTGGGGCTGAGCCTGATGGATTTGACGACGGAACAGCGCAAAGAGCTGAAAGTGAACGGTGGTGTATTTGTCGAAGACTCGCTCAATGCCGCCGGGCGTGCCGGCATACAAAAAGGCGACGTGATACTTTCTGCCAATAATGTGGAAGTGAAAAGCGTCGAGCAATTTAACGGCATCGTGAGCAAATTGCCCGAAGGCAAAACTGTCGCGTTGTTGGTATTGCAAGGTGACACGCGCCGTTTCATCGCCCTGAAGCCGGATAAGTGAGTCAGCCGCCCCGGTTGACTGTGTTAACCCGTGATTACTGCCATTTGTGCCACGACATGATCGCCGCGCTTGAGCCTTTGCAGGCCGAGCGCGGTTTTTTATTCGATTTGGTGGACGTGGATGCACAGCCGAAACTAGTGGAAAAATATGACGAACTGGTGCCGGTGCTGCTGGCAGGCGAAACGGAGATTTGCCATTATTTTCTCGATGTATCGGCTTTGGATGCTTATCTGGCAAAAGTCCGGTAAAATCAACGGCTTGATTTACCCCCAAAAGGGCACTGTCATGTGCCCTTTTTCTATGCGGAAAACATGAATAGAATCAGGAACTTCTCCATTATCGCTCACATCGACCATGGCAAATCTACGCTCGCCGACCGCATTATTCATTTATGCGGCGGATTAAGTGAACGCGAAATGGAAGCGCAAGTGCTCGATTCCATGGATTTGGAACGCGAACGTGGCATCACCATCAAAGCGCAAACCGCCGCGCTGAATTACAAAGCGCGCGATGGTCATATTTATAATCTCAATTTGATTGATACGCCGGGACACGTCGACTTTTCCTACGAAGTATCGCGCTCGCTCGCTGCGTGCGAGGGTGCGCTGCTGGTAGTGGATGCGTCGCAGGGTGTCGAAGCGCAAACCGTGGCCAATTGCTATACCGCAACCGAGCAAGGCGTAGAAGTGATTCCGGTGTTGAATAAAATCGATTTACCCTCGGCAGACCCCGAGCGCGTGATCGACGAAATAGAAGACATTATCGGCATCGATGCGACCGACGCCGTGCGTGCATCAGCCAAAAGCGGCATCGGCGTGGAAGATGTGCTCGAAGCCGTCATCGCCAAAATTCCACCGCCGCGCGGCAAGCTCGATGCGCCGTTGAAAGCCTTGATCATTGATTCCTGGTTCGACAATTATGTCGGCGTAGTGATGTTGGTGCGCGTGGTCGATGGTTCGCTGAAACCGAAAGACAGAATTTTATTGATGGCGACCAAGGCCGTGCACCTGACCGAACAGGTCGGCGTGTTCACACCCAAATCGCAAGCACGCGAAACTTTATCTGCCGGTCAGGTGGGTTTCATCATCGCCGGCATCAAGGAACTCAAAGACGCCCGCGTCGGCGATACGGTGACCTTGGTGGATAAACCTGCCACCGAAGCCTTGCCCGGCTTCAAGGAAATCAAGCCGCAAGTATTCGCTGGTTTGTATCCGGTCGAGTCGAACCAATACGAGGCATTGCGCGATTCGCTGGAAAAACTCAAGCTCAACGATGCGTCGCTGCACTACGAACCGGAAACCTCACAAGCGCTGGGCTTTGGTTTCCGCTGCGGCTTTCTCGGCTTGCTACACATGGAAATTGTGCAAGAGCGCTTGGAACGCGAATATGACATGGACCTCATCACCACCGCACCGACGGTGGTTTACGAAATCAAAATGCGCGACGGCACCGTGATAGAAATCGAAAACCCGTCGCGTATGCCGGAAATTTCCAAGATTGAAGAAATTCGCGAGCCGATTATTGTCGCTACGATGTTGATGCCGCAGGAATACGTCGGCCCGGTGATCACTTTGTGCAACCAAAAACGCGGTTCGCAAATCGATATGCAATACATGGGCCGCCAGGTCATGCTGACCTACGAAATGCCGATGAACGAAGTGGTGATGGATTTTTTCGATAAGCTCAAATCTGTTTCACGCGGTTATGCGTCACTCGATTACGAACTGAAAGAATTCCGCGCTTCGGATTTGGTGAAGCTCGACATTTTAATCAACAGCGAAAAAGTCGATGCCTTGAGCTTGATCGTGCATCGCTCCAATAGCGTCTATCGCGGGCGCGAGCTGGCGTCGAAAATGCGCGAGCTGATTCCGCGTCAGATGTTCGACATTGCGATTCAGACGGCCATCGGCGCGAATATTATTTCGCGAGAGAGCATCAAAGCCCTGCGCAAAAACGTATTGGCAAAATGTTACGGCGGCGACATCAGCCGCAAACGCAAATTGCTGGAAAAGCAAAAAGCCGGTAAAAAACGCATGAAACAAGTCGGCAATGTGGAAATTCCGCAGGAAGCATTCCTGGCGATATTACGAGTGGAGGGGAAGTAATGGATTTGGTGACTGTAGGCATAGTGGTGCTGATTGTGAGTACGTCTATTGCGTTGTGGGATGTATTTACCAGCAGGGCAGGCGATATCAAAAGCGAAAACCGTCTGCATCTGGTCCAGTTTGCTTATATGGCGATATTCATTTCTTCTTTGGGATTGATGTTGAAGTTCATCAGCTTTGCAGGTGTGTTGTTGCTTGCGACGGTCGTGACCGGATTGATTTATGCGTGGGATTTTTTATGGGGCGCGCGAAAACGACCAAGCGGTGCGCACGATCCGATGCCGGTGGAGTTGGCTAAAGGATTTTTCCCGGTAATCTTGATCGTATTTTTTGTGCGTTCGTTTATCGCGGAGCCGTTCAAAATACCTTCAGGTTCGATGATCCCGACGCTGGAAGTGGGCGATTTTATTTTGGTGAATAAATTTACTTACGGCATTCGCTTGCCGGTAGTGAACAAAAAAATCGTTGAACTCAACCAGCCCAAACGTGGCGACGTGATGGTGTTTCGTTATCCTGAAGACCAAAGCCTGGATTACATCAAGCGCGTGATCGGGTTGCCCGGCGACGAAATTGCGTATATTAATAAGCGCCTGATAGTAAACGGCAAGCCTGTTGCAACCACTCCCGAGGGCAGTTTTGAAGTGACGGAGCATGGCCTTAATTACCAGCATTACGACCGGCTACGCGAAAAAATGGGCGATACGCAGCACGCTATTATTGTGAATCCGGATACTGCGCCGCTGCATTTGGCCGGCGTGAGCCAGTTTCCTCAGCGCGACCAGTGCCGTTACAATGAACAAGGATTTACTTGTCGCGTACCGGCCGGACATTTTCTGATGTTGGGCGATAACCGGGACAACAGCAAAGACAGCCGTTACTGGGGTTTTGTGCCGGAAGAAAATATCGTCGGCAAAGCATTTTTTGTCTGGTGGAATTTTGGGGAATTCAAACGTATAGGCAGTGTAATTAACTGATAATGCTGACAAGGAGATAAATATGAAAAAACAAAAGGGTATGGGATTTATCGGTACGCTGGTGGTCGTGGTGGCGGCAATTATGCTGGTGGTAACGGGATTGCGCGTCGCGCCGGCGTATATTGAATATTTTGCCGTGAAGAGTATTTTGCGTACGATGGCCAGTAGCGCGGAGGTGCAGGGCGGCAACGCCAAGGAAATACGCAGCGCCTTCGACAAGCGCGCCAGCATGGATAATATTTCCAGCATCAAAAGTGAAGACCTGGATATCAATAAAAGCGGGAACGACACGGTAGTCACTGCGAATTACACGGTAAAAACTCCGCTCGCCGGTAACGCTAGCTTGGTAATCGACTTTAGCGCATCCACTTCACGCAAATAATGCTCACATTGCTGTAATGCAAAGCGACAAATTTGCCGGTTCCTTAGGCTATCATTTTCGACAGCCAGCGCTTCTGCGGCAGGCATTGACCCACCGTAGCCACAGCGTCCCCAATAATGAACGGCTGGAGTTTCTCGGCGATAGCGTACTGAATTTTGTTGTGGCTCTCAGGCTATACGAACGTTTCCCCAAGCTTAGCGAAGGTGAATTGTCGCGTTTGCGCGCGAACCTGGTCAATCAGGCCTCGCTGTTCGAAGTGGCGGATCAGCTACATATCGGCGACGCGATAGCATTTGGCGAAGGCGAATTGAAAAGCGGCGGCTTTCGCAGGCCGTCTATTTTGGCGGACGCACTGGAAGCTATTTTCGGTGCTGTGTTTCTTGATGGTGGTTTTGCTGCTGCAGAAAAACTGATCAGCGATTTATTCAACGATAAAATCACCGCGCTGGATCCCAAAGCCGTAGCCAAAGATGCGAAAACGCAATTGCAGGAATGGTTGCAAGGGCGCAAGATTGCTTTGCCTACTTATACGGTTACGACTATACGTGGCGAAGCGCATGAGCAAACATTCTGCCTCGATTGCAGTGTGCCTAGTTTACAGATCAAAGCTTCGGGCGAAGGCGCGAGCCGTCGCGCAGCTGAACAATCGGCAGCAGCCAAAGTGTTTGAGCAAATCAGTTTGCATTATAAGAAAGTTTAATATAATCAATGAATTATAAATGCGGCACAATAGCTATAGTGGGCAGACCGAACGTGGGTAAATCCACTTTGTTGAATCATCTTGTAGGTCAAAAAATCAGCATCACCTCGCGTAAAGCACAGACTACGCGCCATCGCGTGACCGGCATCGTTACCCAGCCTGATGCGCAATTCGTGTTTGTCGATACACCGGGTTTTCAAACCAAACATGTCAACGCACTGAACAAAACCATGAACCGCAGCGTGGTGCAAAGTTTGGCGCAAACCGATGTAGTGTTATTTGTCATCGAGGCCATGAAGTTCGGCGAAACCGATCGGCAATTGATTTCGTTGTTACCGACTACCAGGCCCGTGCTGTTGGTGATGAATAAAATCGACCGCGAAAAAGATAAAGGCGAGTTATTGCCCTTCATGGATGACGTCAGCAAAGAGTTCGCTTTTGCGGCGCTGGTGCCGGTCAGCGCGAAGCAAGGCACGCAGCTCGATATATTGCTCGAAGCCATCCAGCCGTATTTGCCGGAAAACGCTGCCATGTTCGGCGAAGACGAAATTACCGATCGCAATGAACGTTTTCTCGCCAGCGAATTTGTGCGCGAAAAATTATTCCGCTTGCTGGGTGAAGAGCTGCCTTATTCGACCAGCGTGGAGATAGAAAAATTTGAAGTGGTGGGCAAACTACGCCGCGTCTTTGCCTCCATTTTGGTGGAGAAAGATAATCAAAAAGCCATCGTCATAGGCGAGAAGGGCGCTAAGCTCAAAATCATCGGCACCGACGCACGCAAAGATATGGAAAAACTTTTTGGCGGTCCTGTGTATCTGGAGTTACACGTCAAAGTGAAAAGTGGCTGGGCGGATGATGAGCGAACGCTCAAGCGCCTAGGTTACGAATAATACGATAACTATTTGATTTAAATAGACTTTCTAAGCATCCTGTTTTGAGTGTATTCCTTTAACGCCCATCAATAAAGCACTATTAGGTGCCGAGCTATCCGGCAATGATTTTGTTGCGGTCTGAGTGTGCGACGCGCGAAAATGTTGCACGACATACAGCGGACGTTGCTTGGTTTCATCGTAAATGCGCCCGACGTATTCGCCGATGACGCCGATAAAAAATAATTGCAGGCCGCCGAGAAACAGCACGACGACGATCAAAGAAGGATAACCCGCCACCGGGTTGCCGTAAGCCAGCGTCTGGTAAATGATCCATGCGCCATAGACAAAAGATAGCGCTGCAGTCAGCAAACCGACATAAGTGGCAATTTTCAGCGGCGCAATGGTGAATGACGTTATCCCTTCCAGCGCAAAATTCCACAGCTTCCAATAATTGAATTTAGTTACGCCGGCGATGCGTGGATCGCGTTCGTAATCAACGGCAATTTGTTTATAGCCAACCCAGGCAAACAGGCCTTTCATGAAACGGTGCTGTTCACGTAATTGTAATAGCGTATCCACTGAGCGCCGATTCATCAGACGAAAGTCTCCGGTGTCGGCGGGAATCTGCACACGACTTACCCTTTGAATCAGTCGGTAAAATGCCGAAGCAGTGGCTTTTTTCAACCAGGTTTCGCCGCTGCGCGAGGTGCGCCGCGCATAGACGACATCGTAACCTTCGCGCCAGCGCGCAATCAATTGCGCAATCAGTTCCGGCGGATCCTGCAAATCCGCGTCTATGATCACCACTGCATCGCCTTGGGCATAATCCAGCCCGGCCGTCATCGCGGCTTCCTTGCCGAAATTGCGACTCAGTTCGACGCTCGCTACGCGCGCATCGTTAGCGCACAATTGATCAATCGTTTTTTGCGTATCGTCACGGCTGCCGTCGTTGATGTAAATGACTTCGCAACGTAAGTCGAGTTGATTGAAAACGGCAGACAAACGGCGATGGAATTCCGGCAATGCCTCGGCCTCGTTGTAAGCTGGCACAATTACCGACAGCATTTCTGTTGTATCCATATTTCAGTCTCCGCCGAAAGTCCAATGCCGGTTGACGGCGAAATTCAACACCAGCACGATTAGGGTTGCCATCGCTTGCGCCAGCAGATAATGCCATTGCAAGCGATGCAGCACGAATACAATCAAGGTATTCAAGACTAAACCCACCAGCGCCACAATAAAAAATTTGCTTGCCGCATGGCGATGGGGCTGCTCACTTTTGAAAGTGTAATGATAATTCAACCAATAGTTTATCAGGGCACCGATAACAAAACCTGCGGCGCTGGATGACGGTACGCCGAGCCCAAGATTTACTAGCGCGATGTAAACGGCATAATGTCCCACCGTACCTATCGCTCCGACCCCGGCGTAGCGCATGAATTGCTTGGCAATCGGCGGCACACAGGCTACTTCAGGATCCACATACCCACCTTGATATTGCCGGCCTCATAAAAACTTTTCCATTGGTAATAGCTGCCGATCTGACTTTGTATAGTGTCGCGGGCTTCTGATTTTTTTGCCTGGTCGCTACCACCCCAAATTACATAGCGCACATGGTTTTGTTGCAGCCAACCGAGCGAGTCGGTTTTTTCGCCGGCGTAAAATTTGCGTTGCTCGTCCTGTTGCGCGCGAGCGTGCGATGATGGGCCGCGCCAAGTCACAACGTGGTCGGCCCAGCCCTGCATCGAAGGCTTGGCGGAGAACAACGCAATCGTTGTCGAGTTACTGTAAGAACCGCGCTCGCTGCTTTCCAGCACGATGCCGTCCGGCGCTGCGCGCAGGAAACGGATCAAGTCCTTAATCGTGCCGTCGCGAGTGAGCCATTCGTGGCCTTGTAATTTGAACGCGCTTTGCTTGCCGGTCAGCAGCCATTCGCGGCCCAATTCAAAGCCATAAGTGCAAAGCAAAACCAAGATAAGCACAGTCGTGTATTGGATGGCCTTATTTTTTGCTGCGATGGTCATGGAGCCGACGCCGACGACACCCAGCGCAAATATCCAGCCCCACCATTTCATGGTGGTATTGGTGCGGATGAATTTTCCGCCGCTGGGGTCGTCCACGTAAATGAACTCGGACAAGAACAGCATGACGCCTAATGCCACCGTTAAATAAAACACCAATTGTCGGGTTTGTTTGAGCAAACAGCCCAACAAGATCAGCAGCAGCAAAGGCCAGTGTTGTGCGAGGAAATGCATGAGTGGCGTATGGTCCTGCCATTCTACCCAGCGTATCGGTGTGTTTTGCGCCTGCGCGGCGAAATCGATGAGGAAGGGGAAAATCAGTAAAAAACCGCCGAGCAATCCGGCTGCGGGAGCTATCCATTCGGTAGGAATTTGTGCGCGATACCGATACAGCGCCCATATCATGAGCAGCAATACCTGCAAAGGAAAAATCCAGGTATTGGTTACCATCATCAACGGCACCGTTGCGCCGAGCGCAAACAGCAACAAGCGTTGCGAGTCGATGTTGGCGTTATTAGGGGAAATATTTTTTGCCGGCTTGGGTTCGGTCGCGGCGAACAAGGCCAAAGTTAACATGAGTAAAAAATAGCTTCCCAACGCAGGATGGTAATCGCCGATAAAATATTGGTAGCTGAAGTTTTCCGACGGTATATCGCGCGCTTCGAATCCGGGCACCGGCGCTGGTTTGGGGAATAGCGTATCGGCCAGCGGTGTATTCAAAAATACGTCATAGCTACCGGCAAAACGCATACTCGCCCATAAATCGACACGGTGGCCTAATTTCTGTTCGTCGAATAAAAAATGCACCATCGGTGATACGCCAGTACCACCGATGACAAAAGCCAGCAACACCAGGATTTTTGCCGCCGGTTTACGGCAGAAATGCGAAATAAAAAACCAGGCGCAACTGATAGATAATGCCATCAGCACGCAAAAGGCTAGATTGTAGGCCGTGCCGCCATCGAACCCAAAAATCCGCGCCATTAGCGCAGCAGAATAATGCTGAAAGCCGTAATAAAAATTGAACAGTTGCGGCGGCAGCCAATAGTCCAATGGCGGCAATGTAGAACCGGGCAAATAATTGGTAATGAAATAGAGGTCGGTGACCCGCTCCGAGCTGGGATAAATGTCCGGGAATGCCCCGCGCCACAGCAACGTGTAAAAAAACCCGAGCACGAATACCAGTTCAGGCGCGTAAAATTTTTTCCAATGCTGCTTTTGTTGATAAATTTGTTGATAAATCAGATACAGCGAAATGGCAGTGCTGATCGGCCACAGCCATATCAGCTTGCCGAGCCCGAAAAAATGTTCGACAAAAAATAGGCCGAGGCAAAAAAATACCACGCCGATGGCCTTGGCAAGCGCGTAATACGGTACCCAGCGCGTCACCAGTGTGGCGAGGCCGGCCAAGTTAATCAATATCAGGGAAATATTCAGACTAAGCAAGATGAAATACATTGAGTTTGCCCGTTGTTTATATTTGATTTTTTTACGTTAGTCAGGATGCCTGAGGACGGATTATAACTCAAGCAAAGCAGCCGGCTGGCTAGGTAAATCAGGCAATAAGGATTAAAATCTTGGCATAAACTATTTTGCAAAATTTTTTCACTTAAGTACTCATGGCCGCATCCCATACCGCCCGTATTGAAGCCGAACCCGCGCTGGTTTTACACAGCTATCCGTTCCGCGAGACCAGCTTGATCGTTGAGCTGTTTGCGCGGCATCATGGTCGTGTGGCGCTGGTAGCGCGCGGCGCGCGGCGGCCCAAATCGGCCGTGCGCGGTTTGCTTATGTCGTTTCAGGCGATGGATTTTTCCTGGTTCGGCAAAAGCGAATTGCGCACCTTGCATAAAGTTGAATGGCAGGCGGTGCAGCCACAACTTGCCGGCACCGGGTTGTTGTGCGGATTTTACTTGAATGAATTACTGATGCGCTTCATGCAGCGTGATGACGCGCATGAAGATTTGTTTGATTACTATCAGCAAACCTTATTGGCTTTGCGTGAGATTATGCCGACAGCGCCGGAGGCGATGCGTAGTTATGCCGTCCAACTGCGCGGGTTTGAAGTGCATCTACTGCGTGAACTGGGTTACGGCTTGATGCTGGAGCGCGAAGCGAAAAACGGCGATGCTATCGACCCGGAACGCAGCTATGATTATTTTCCCGAACGCGGGCCGTTGTTGGCCAACGGCGTCGCGATTGCGTCCCACGTCAATGGATTAAAATTAAGCGGCAAGACTTTGCTTGATATGGCCAACGACGATTATTCGCACGCACAAACGGTGTCTCAGTCGAAGCAATTGATGCGCATGGTGATCGGCCATCATCTGGACGGCGAAGAATTGAATACACGGCAACTGATGCGCGATTTGCAGCAACTATAAATTCAGGAAAAATAAATGATTCAACTCGGCGTCAACATCGACCACATCGCTACCCTCCGCCAGGCGCGCGGCACGCGTTACCCCAGCCCGGTGCAAGCGGCGCTGCTGGCAGAGTTTGCCGGCGCGGATTTGATCACGCTGCATTTGCGCGAAGACCGACGCCATATTCAGGACCGCGATCTGGAAATCTTGCGCGAGGTTTTGCAAACCCGCATGAATCTCGAATGCGCGCTGACCGATGAAATGATCGCCATCGCCATCAAAACCAAGCCGCATGATGTGTGCATCGTGCCGGAGCGGCGCGAAGAGCGCACGACCGAAGGCGGTCTCGATGTCGTACAAAATTTCGAGCGCGTGAAAACTGCGACCAAAAAATTAACCGAAGCGGGCATACGCGTGTCGTTGTTCATCGGGCCGGATAAAGCACAACTTGACGCAGCCAAAGCAGCTGGCGCCCCGGTAATCGAAATCCATACTGGTCATTATGCTGATGCTGAAACGCCCGCCGCACAGGATGCAGAATTTATTCAAATAAATCAAATGGTTATATATGGTAACCAATTGGGCTTTCGCGTCAATGCAGGCCACGGTTTGAACATCCATAATGTAAAAAGAATCGCGGCATTGAAAGGCATCAGTGAACTCAATATCGGGCACGCCATCGTCGCGCAAGCCTTGTTCGTCGGTTGGGAAAACGCGGTGCGCGAAATGAAAGCGTTGATCGTGCAAGCTGGGTCAAATTGAAATGGCTAGATTAAAGTGATCATCGGCATCGGTACCGATGTGTGTTCGGTCGAACGCATTCGTATTGCATTGGAACGACACGGTGATCGTTTCGCCAAACATATTTTGGCCGAAGCGGAATGGGACGCGTTCAAGCGCAATAAAAAACCGGCGAATTTTTTGGCGCGACGTTTCGCCGCGAAAGAAGCTTTAAGCAAAGCCTTAGGAACAGGTTTGGTGAGTCCAGTGCGTTGGCCCAATATCGCCATCGGCCACGATGCGCGCGGCAAGCCGCAGATTGAAGCCGCGCCCGCGCTGGCGAAGTTCATGTTGGCGCAAGGGATTACGCGTTCGCATATTTCCATCAGCGATGAACGAGATGTCGCTGTAGCATTTGTGGTGTTGGAAGCGTGAAAGCTTCCCCCTTTGAAAAAGGGGGATTTAATAAGGTGCAGACTAAATCCCCTGTTATTGTTAAAACTGAGAGCGAAGCATTTTCAGCAGTTCAATGAATGATCAAGTCAACATGGCCCTGCGTTCTTTATATGTCGATTTTAATTCCTACTTCGCTTCAGTAGAGCAACAGCTACGCCCCGAATTGCGCGGCAAACCCATCGGCATCCTGCCTGTCATGGCCGACACCACTTGCTGCATCGCTGCCAGTTACGAAGCAAAAAAATTCGGCGTTAAAACCGGCACCATCGTCGCCGACGCAAAAAAAATGTGCAAAGACATGATCTTCGTCGAAGCGCGTCCGGCGGTGTATGTGGAAATGCATCACAAGTTAATTGAGTTGGTCGAATCCTGCACGCCGGTCGAGCGCGTCAATTCCATCGACGAAATGCAATGCGAACTCACCGGCACCCAGATGCAGCGCGAGAAGGCGATCGCGTTGGCGCACAAAATAAAACAAACCATCGCCGACAAAGCCGGTGATCAAATGCGCTGCTCGGTCGGCATCGCACCCAATCCCTTCCTCGCCAAAACCGCCACCGACATGCAAAAGCCCAATGGCTTGATCGTGATCGAACAGGAAGATTTGCCGCAGTGTTTACACAGATTGAAGCTAAGGGATTTATGCGGAGTAGGGCGCATGATGGAAGTGCGCTTGAATAAGTCTGGCATCGAAACCGTTGAGCAGCTTTGCGCCTCGACCAAGCACGAACTCTACAAAGCCTGGGGCGGCATCGAAGGCGAGCGCATGTATGAAAAATTGCGCGGCGAAATTGTTTTTACCCCGCCAACACAAAAAGCCAGCGTCGGTCATTCGCATGTGTTGTCGCCCGACATGCGCACAGAACTTACCGCGTTTTCCGTGCTGAATAAAATGCTGCAAAAAGCCGCCATGCGCCTGCGTGCCTACAGCTACACCACCGCTTGCATGCACGCCGTCATCAAATACACCAACGGCCAACGCTGGGAAGACGTCGCCAATTTCGACGCCACCGACGACACCCTGCATCTGATCAGCGCCCTCGACGTCCTCTGGCAAAGGCGCATAAAAATGCGCGGCACGCCGTTAGCGGTCGGCATCACCTTCACCGGCCTCAACGAAAAAAAATATCAATCGGCATCGCTGTTCGACGAACTCAAATCGCACGACAAGCTCAACGCCGCCGTGGATAAACTCAACCTCCGTTACGGAAGCAACACGGTCTATTACGGCGGCTCGCATCTCGCCTTGCAACAAGGCTCCGCGCCCATGCGGATTGCGTTTAATCACATTCCTGACCTTGTCGTAGAAAGCGACGGACATCTGAAATAAGTTATTTAACCCCCTGCAAAATGACGGCATTCAAGTTGCCGCATTCCGCAACAGCACATTTCCCCGTATCATGTTGGTAATTACATAAATATTAAGGGAATCTCATGCCTCTCGGCCCTGTGATGTGCGATGTGGCTGGTCTGGAATTGACCGGCGAAGAAATCAAGCGCTTGTCTCACCCTCTAGTGGGTGGCGTTATTTTGTTTGGACGCAACTATCAGTCGCCTGAGCAGTTGGCTGATTTAACTGCGGCTATTCGCAAAGTGCGCAAGGAATTATTGATCGCCGTGGACCACGAAGGTGGGCGGGTGCAGCGGTTTCGCGATGGTTTTACGCGCATTCCGCCTATGCGCACGCTCGGCGCAATGTGGAAAAGTAATGAAGAAAAAGCCAAAAAGCGTGCGCAGGATATTGGCTATGTGATGGCGGCGGAATTATTGGCGCATGGCGTGGATTTCAGTTTTGCGCCGGTGTTGGATATTGATTTCGGTGCCAGCGGGGTGATTGGCGACCGCGCTTTTCACCGTGACCCGGCGATTATTTCCGAGCTGGCTATCGCGCTTCAGCAGGGAATGAATGACGCGGGTATGCAAACTGTCGGCAAACATTTCCCCGGCCATGGCTATGTGCGCGCGGATTCGCATCACGAAATTCCCATCGATGAACGCGAGTTCGATGCGATTAACCGCGATGATTTGATGCCGTTTTACAAAATGGCGCGCGCGGGCATGGCGGCAGTGATGCCGGCACATGTGATTTATCCGCAGGTCGATGCGCAGCCAGCGGGATTTTCGCGCGTGTGGTTGCAGGAAATTTTGCGTAAGCAAATGCAATTCGACGGTGTGATATTCAGCGACGATTTGAGCATGGAAGGCGCGAGTGTGGCAGGCGGCGTAATCCAACGCGCCGAAGCGGCGCTGAATGCCGGTTGCGATATGGTGTTGGTGTGCAACGCGCCGGATGCAACAGATGAATTGCTGGCCGGTTTGGATTACAAAATACCCACGAAAAGCGCGGCACGTTTGAAGCGCATGAAAGGGCGCGAAGATGCGCCGAATATAGACGATCTGGGGAACCGCCTCGCTTACCAAACGCGCGTGGCGGCGGTGAAGAAATTTGTCGCCGGTAGCAAAACACGGGTGGCCTGAGATGTCGCAACACAAACCCCATCACGATCACGCGCATCACGAGCATGACCATCATGAAGGAAAGGGGCCTGATCATTCTGGACACGACCATGCAGGGCATCATCACGGCAACGCGAATCGGAATATTTTGCTGTTTGCCTTGTTGTTTACGCTGGGCTTCGCCTTCGTAGAAGCTGTCGGCGGTTGGGTGTCGCATTCATTGGCGTTGATTTCCGATGCCGGTCATATGTTCTCCGACGCGCTGTCGCTCGGCCTCGCAGCATTAGCAGCGCAATTGGCAAAACGTCCAGCGTCGGCGCAACATTCCTACGGCCTGGTGCGCGCGGAAGTCATTGCGGCAAGCGTGAATGGTTTGCTGATGCTGGGCGTGATTATTTATATCGTGGTGGAAGCGGTGAAGCGTTTGCAATCACCGGAACCGGTGCAAGGTTTTACCGTGATGGTCATCGCGTTCATCGGTCTTCTGGTGAATATCATCGTCGCGTATATGCTGAGTCATGGCGAACATAATCTCAATACGCGCGCGGCGCTACTGCATGTAATGGGCGATTTATTGGGTTCGGTTGCAGCGCTGGTGGCCGGTGCGGTGATTTATTTTACCGGCTGGATGCCGATTGATCCGTTGTTGTCGATCTTCGTCGCGCTGCTGATTTTAGTTTCGACGCTGAATTTATTGCGTGAGGCATTGCATGTGTTAATGGAAGGCGTGCCGCGCAATCTGGATTTGCAAGTTATCGGTGAGCGCATCGCGAAGACGCCCGACGTACAATCGGTGCATGATTTGCACATCTGGACTTTAGCCTCAGGGCAGGTGGCGCTATCATCTCATATCTCATTGATTAATATGAATAATTGGTCTAATGCCTTGGAGTCGATACGACTCATGTTACGACGTGAATACGGCATTGAGCATGTGACCTTGCAGCCGGAATCGGCACAAGGGATTACGCAACCGTACGTCACCAAGATTCCCATTCATGCGGTGTTACTGGATAAAAAACCAACGCACGGTCACAAGCATTAACCATGGATACTGCGGCAAAATTCTTTACGCCGGTTTTTTCAACATCATGTCGCGCGTGCCCGCGTCTTGCCAATTTTCTCGATGAAGTCAAAAGCGAATTCCCGAAATATTTCGCTAAGCCGGTGCCGTCGTTCGGCGCAGACACGCCGCGCTTATTGATCGTCGGTCTCGCTCCTGGCATGCACGGTGCGAACCAAACGGGACGACCGTTCACCGGCGACCATGCGGGGATTTTGCTCTATGAAACTTTGCATAAATTCGGGTTCGCCACGCAGCCGACGACGGTGCATCCTGATTCGGCTTTTCCTAACGACGTACGCGCCGACGCCAAACTTAAGCTGATCAACTGTCGCATTACTAATGCGGTGAAATGTCTTCCACCGGGGAACAAGCCGGAGACGGACGAAATCAAACAATGTAACGGTTATTTGCGCAGCGAATTGGCGGCGCTGAAAAAAGACACTTGGATATTGGCGCTCGGCGGCGTGGCGCACAAGGCGGTGTTGATGGCGTTGGATGTGAAAATAAAAAAATTTCCTTTCATGCATGGTGCGCAATATGAATTGCCTCACGGCTTGAAACTCATCGATAGTTATCATTGCAGTCGTTACAACACCAACACCAAACGCCTCACCACGCCTATGTTTGAAGAGATTTTCGCTACGATAAAAAATCAATTTAATCAATGAGTTACGATTACTTCGCATTTCTGCCGACGTTGCCCAATTTGCCCGGCGTGTATCGCATGTTTGGGGCAAAAGATGATGTGCTGTATGTCGGCAAAGCGAAAGATTTAAAAAAGCGCGTTACGTCTTACTTCCTAAAAAACCTGCAAAGCCCGCGCATCGGTTTGATGGTGGCGCAAATCGCGCGCATCGAATTTACCGTCACGCGTTCGGAATCGGAAGCGCTGATTCTGGAAAACAATCTGATCAAAGGATTGTCGCCGCGCTATAACATTTTATTTCGCGACGACAAGAGTTACCCCTACATCATGCTCACCGGCCACAAATATCCGCAGATCCGCACTTATCGCGGCAGCATGGATAAACGCAATCAATACTTCGGCCCTTTTCCCAATGGCTGGGCGGCGAAGCAAAGCGTGCAGACGTTGCAAAAAGTGTTCAAGCTGCGCACCTGCGACGACGGCGTGTTCAGCAATCGTTCGCGACCCTGTTTGTTGCATCAAATCCACTTATGCTCCGCTCCATGCGTAGGGAAAATCAGTGAAGCAGAATATAAGAACGACATCGACAATGCGCGCTTATTTTTGCAAGGCCGCGAAAAAGATGTCATCGGCGCAGTGACCGCCGACATGGAAAAAGCGGCAGAAGAACAGCGCTACGAACAAGCCGCTGAGCTGCGTGACCAGATACAAAATTTGCAACAAGTGTTATCCAAGCAATTTGTCGAGTCAGCCGATATCCGCGATGCGGACGTCATCGCCGTCGCCAGCGCCTTCGGCATGGCGTGCGTGAATATCGTCATGGTGCGAGGCGGACGACATCTCGGCGACAAAACTTTGTTTCCGCAAAACGCCGAGGGCTTTGACGATGCCGACATCATGCAAGCCTTCATCAGCCAGCATTACGAAGAACGCACCGTGCCGCCAGTATTAGTCGTCAGCACCGACGAAGACAGCGATGCGCTGGAACAATTGTTAAGCGACATGGCCGGCCATAAAGTGAAAATCAATACGCGTCCGGTCGGCGAGCGACGCATCTGGCTGGAGATGGCGCAGAAAAATGCCGTGCTGGCGTTGAATGAAAAGTTGGCGCAAAAAAATACCCAGCAAGCAAAACTGCAAGCCTTGCAAAATTTGCTCGACAACCCCAATGCGCAACGCATTGAGTGTTTCGACATCAGTCATACTATGGGTGAGGCGACCGTGGCCTCGTGCGTGGTATTCGATCACGGCGATATGCAAGGCAGCCAATATCGGCGCTTCAACATCACCGGCATCACGCCGGGTGATGATTACGCGGCGATGCGCGATGCGCTGACGCGACGCTATAAGAAAATCGCAGCGGGCGAGGGCGCGGTGCCGGACTTAGTGTTGATCGACGGCGGTTTGGGACAGTTACACATCGCGCAGGAAGTCATGGCGGATCTGGGTTTGAGTGATATCGCGCTGGTCGGCGTGGCAAAAGGCGCGGAGCGCAAGGCGGGCATGGAACAATTGATTTTTCCCGCGCCGAAAAACCCGATACAATTGAAACCAGACGATCCTGCTTTGCATTTGATTCAACAGATACGCGATGAAGCGCATCGCTTCGCCATTACCGGCCATCGCGCCAAACGCGGCAAAGCGCGCACCGTATCCGCGCTGGATGAAATTGATGACGTCGGGCCGAAACGGCGGCAACGATTGTTGACAAGATTCGGCGGATTAAAGGGTGTACAAGCGGCTAGTATTGATGATCTGGCGACGGTCGAAGGCATTAGCAGATCGTTAGCGGAAAAAATTTACCAACAATTACACTAAAACTTGTCCCTCAATTTTTTCAATAGTCCATGCCACTCAATTTACCCAACCTGCTCACCTGGCTACGCATTGTCATGATTCCCTTATTCATGGCGATATTTTATTTTCAAGGCGATTGGTTTACACCGCGCCAGGCGAATTTTATTGCTGCGAGTTTATTTATTTTGGCGGCGGTCACCGATTGGTTCGACGGCTATCTCGCGCGCGCGCTCAACCAAATGTCGGCTTTCGGCGCGTTCCTTGATCCAGTCGCCGACAAGCTCATGGTTGCTGGTGCGCTGATTGTTTTAGTTTGGCTTGATCGAGTGGATATTTTGATTGCGTTCATCATCATCGGCCGCGAAATTACTATTTCTGCCTTACGCGAGTGGATGGCAAAAATAGGCAGCAGCAAAAGCGTGGCAGTGTCGCTGATCGGCAAAATGAAAACTGCATCGCAAATGATCGCCATCAGTTTATTGCTGCTCCATGAAAAATTATTTGACGGAAGGTTTGACGCGCATCGCATCGGCACATGGCTAATCGTGATCGCCGCCATACTCACCTTGTGGTCGATGTTTTACTACCTCAAGATGGCCGCGCCCAGCGCACGCGAGAAAATGTAAACGTGCTTGCCGAGGCAAGCGCGTGTTTACATTGACAAGCGAGGGCATTTCTTGAATAATGCTGTCTGTTTTTGCGGGAGTAGCTCAGTTGGTAGAGCGCAACCTTGCCAAGGTTGAGGTCGAGAGTTCGAGACTCTTCTCCCGCTCCACATTCCGGGGGAAAGCCTATGCTTTCCCCCTTGTAGTTTTCGCACTATAGTTCCAAGGTCAGCGTTCCAGAACCAAAGTTTTACAGCAAACCCCAGGCGGGGTGGCAGAGTGGTCATGCAGCGGCCTGCAAAGCCGTGTACGCCGGTTCGATTCCGACCCCCGCCTCCAACTCGTAGCACGGCCTGGGTGGTGAAATAGGTAGACACAACGGACTTAAAATCCGTCGCTGGGTCAAACCGGCATGCCGGTTCGATTCCGGCTCCAGGCACCAGATTTTCGTCCAGCAAAATTCACTATTTCAATACATTCGTTAATTTTCTGTTCTTCAAAAACAGTCTAACAATGAAATTTTGCAACTCCTTGATTTCATTATTTTTTTTATTCGGTCTGAATACTCATTTTGGGGTGTTTACCGTACATCCAACGCTTGATTTTTTTACTATCATCAGAAAATGAAAAAGGCGGTGTCGCTTGATTTATTGCGGGACGGCCAAGCTAAATCGAAGTGGGGTAGTCAAGTGAAAAAAATTGAATTTGTTAAGCGTGCGCATGCAGAATCTGTTGCAACGGCGGCGTTAGGCTGTATGCAAAAGTTTGGCAGCAAAGCAAAATATTTTTTATTTGCCGCATTTACGCTGCTGCTTTCCAGTTTTGCAACGGCTACCGTATTCGACGTAACCACGCACCTTGACGCTATTTCCCCACAAACAGTTCCCAGCGGTTCACTACGTCAGGTACTGCTTGAAGTGGCCGCCGATACAAGCGCCGGTCCGCATACGATTATCTTTCGCAACACGACTCCCCAAATCATTACCTTGGCTGGTAGCCTGCCAGCAATCGATAAGCAAGTTGCATTCGAGGCCCCGGTTTCCTTGACCATTACTGGCCAACCCGGCGTGACCGCATTTGTAGTCAGCCCAAATGGGGTCGTCAAAATCGGCGCTAATATTATTGTGACGAGCGTTCAGACTGTGAACGACGGCTCTTTCTCTTTATTAACGCCGCTTGTATTTAACGTTGCCAATTTCAGCCAGTCGGCGACAGGCACACTCAATATTGGTTTTAGCGGTACCGCTTGTGCTAACGACAGTTTGATTGTCACAGGAGTCGTGTTTTTGGCAGGAAACCTCGCTGTTAATCTGGATGGAAACTGCAAGCCTGCGTTAAATTCGCCCGTGTTCACTTTTATTTCCAATAACCAGGCCGATGCGATTGGCGGCACATTATTCAATGGCCTTCCCGAGGGCGGTGAAATCACAAGCGGCGCTTACAAATTCAAAATCAGTTATAAAGGCGGCACCCTAGGCAATGATGTAACCTTGACTGTAACCGCTGTTCCGCTAATTGCGCAGACCATCACTTTCCCCTCAATAGGCACCACCAAAAATATTGGTGACACAGCACAGCTGGGCGCTTTTTCCGATTCACTTTTAACAGTCACCTATACCGGCACATCTGGCGTATGTACGGCCTCAGGCGGCACAGCGAGTTTTGTCGGCGCAGGTACATGTATTATCACCGCCACCCAGGCCGGTAATGCCAACTACGCAGCAGCGCCTCAAGTCACTCAGACGATTGCAGTAGGAAAAGCTGCACAGACTATTGCCTTCGGCGCGGTACCGATTATTGCCGTTGGTG
>JAYVGF010000275.1:0-1499 GCA_043772415.1 Betaproteobacteria bacterium | reverse complement strand
ATCGACCAAGGTATAAGCCATATCACCACGCGATTTGTTAATCATATTGTGAATATTTAATTTAGCGTTAGCCATGGTGGTAGAAATTTGTCCCAGCATATTCGGCACATTGGCGTTGGCGATCGCTATACGATACGGCGATTCGCGCGCCATTTCGACGTTAGGAAAATTCACCGCATTGGCTATTGTGCCCTGCTCCAGAAATTCGCGCACCTGATCCACCACCATCATGGCGCAATTGTCTTCCGCTTCCGTCGTCGATGCGCCCAGATGCGGTAGCGCGACGACGCCGGGATGGCCGATGGATTTTGCCGCCGGGAAGTCACATATATAGTAGCGCAAAGTTTTTTGCCTCAACGCTGCCAGCACAGCATCTTCATTGACAATGCCGTCGCGGGAAAAATTCAGTAGCGTCGCATCGGGCTTCATCAAAGCGAGGCGCTCACTGTTCATCAAGCCGCGCGTGGCGTCGATGAGCGGAATGTGCAAACTGACAAAATCACTTTGCTTCAACACGTCTTCCACGCTATTGGCCTTTTTCACACTGGCAGGCAAACGCCACGCCGCATCGACGGTGATGTGCGGATCGAAGCCAATGACTTTCATGCCGAGTTTGATGGCGGTGTCGGCGACCAAGCTGCCGATGGCACCAAGGCCAATAATGCCCAGGGTTTTACCCGGCAACTCGGAACCGGCGAATTGTTTTTTGCCCTCTTCCACTTTGGCTTCGAGGTCAGTCGCCAATTTATCCAGCGACTCAACATAACGTATTGCGGGCGCGAGATTGCGCGCGGCTATCAATAAACCAGCCAACACCAATTCTTTCACTGCGTTGGCATTGGCACCCGGCGCATTCAACACCGGAATACCGCGCGCACTCATTTTATCCACGGGAATATTATTGGTGCCAGCACCGGCACGGCCGATGATTTTTACACTGGCCGGCACTTCCATCGCATGCATATCGTGCGAACGCAGCAGGATGGCGTCGGGATGGGAAATGGTTTTGGCTACGTCATAATAATCAGCAGGCAAGCGGCTCAAGCCGACGCTGGCGATTTGGTTCAGAACAAGGATGTGATATTTTTTCACTTAAGCGAAAGAACTCAGGGATTATTTTTTTCAAATTCCTGCATGTAGGACACCAGCGCTTTAACGCCTTCGATGGGCATCGCATTGTAGATCGACGCACGCATACCACCGACCGAACGATGGCCTTTAAGCTGCAGCAATCCGCGCGCATCGGCGCCTTTCACAAACGCATTATCCATCGTCTCATCGCGCGTGCGGAACACGACGTTCATGCGCGAGCGGTCGGATTTCTCCACATCATTTTTATACAACTTGCTGCTGTCGATGCAATCGTAAAGTAGCTTGGCTTTGGCGATATTTTTTTGCTCCATCGTGGCCAGCCCGCCTTGTTCGAGCAACCATTCGAACACCAAACCGGCGACATAAATGGCGAAGGTCGGCGGCGTGTTGTACATGGAATCATTTTC
>JAYVGF010000274.1:0-5801 GCA_043772415.1 Betaproteobacteria bacterium | reverse complement strand
TGCCGGCGAGCGCCATCACGACAGTAAGTTTCGTTAAACCTATCCAATTCACCGACATCGGATTTTACGGCCGCGAATCGAGCGATGCGATGAAAGTGTTGGAACAGCATTTCAAAATTCTGGGTGAGCGTTATCTCGCGCCGAACCAAAACCTCAAGGTTGAAGTGCTCGACGTCGATCTGGCGGGAAGAATAGATTATGCCAGCCGGCGCTTTTATGACAAACGCGTTTTACGCGGCAATGCCGATTGGCCGCGCATCAAATTCCATTACGTGCTGGAATCCGACGGCAAGGTGTTGCACGATAGCGAGGCCGATGTAGCGGACATGGACTATCTTAATCGAATGGCAGGCCATTATACGAACGTCACTTATCCGTATGAAATGCGCATGCTGGAAGCCTGGTTCAAGACAACGTTCAGCGGAAAATAAGCCGGTAAGACAGGTTATTCTACGCGCGGCTTCACAAAAATTTCCGGGTCGATCATGGTGCCGTTCATGATTACCGACCAATGCAAATGCGGTCCCGATACACGACCGGTCATGCCGGATAACGCGAGCGCCTGGCCTTTCGCCACCACATCGCCGACATTCACGTTGATTTCGCTTAGATGGCAATACATGGTGATCAGGCCTTGACCGTGGTCAACAAACACCGTGTTGCCGTTAAAAAAATAATCACCGGTATCGATGACTTTTCCGTTCGCCGCAGATACCACCGATGTCCCGGTAGGAATGGCGATGTCGAGGCCGGCATGGGGATTGCGCGGTTGGCCGTTGAAAATACGACGCAAACCGAAACGGCTGGATAGCGGGCCATCTGCCGGCAATTGCAATTTCACATCCACTTCCTGCGTGTCGCGGAACGTATTTTTCGCGATATCGATTTTCGGCTGTTCGCTTTCTATGCGCGCCATGTCGTCCGGGTTGGGTTCGACTTTGCGCGTGTCCTTGATAGTGACGTGTTGTTCGGGATATTTTTTATTCACAACGCGGAATTTTTTTACGGTGTTATCCACTGATAAATCATATTGGCCCGGCTTGAGGCTGAGCGGTAACCCGACCAGTGCAATCCATTTACCGTTCTCGCGCACAACTAAAGCGCGCTTGCCACGAAAGGCAACCTGCGGCGCTACTGTTTTTGCGCTGGTAACCGGGATAACGGCCACGCCGCCGGGGACAGGAGAAGAAACCGGCAAGGCGTTTGAGGAAAATGAAATCAGCGCAGCAAGAATAGCGAACAACAGTTTTAGCATGGTTTGAACTATGAGTAAGATAACGACTCATTGTAGCAAGCTGCCGGGTTGACGCAAGCCATCTATGCACGACGTTTTATTTCCGGCCCGGGTTTTGAAGTGCATCTGCTGCATGTGAGCGTGCCGTTTTCGCGCCATGTGGCGCGCTTTATTGGCCGACACAATCGTGAAGATTATTACCGCGACATCGGTTTGCAGGCGCTACAGCCCGCGCGCGATTTACTTGCCCAACGCGGTATTCCGCATATCGTGCATATTGAGCTGGGCGCAAAAGCGCAAACCATTCATCATCTAGCGCAAAGTTTGCAGGCGGATGAAATCGTCATCGGCACCGCGCGTAAAAATACGCTGACGCGCGTGCTTGAGGATTCAGTGACCAGCAAAGTATTGGAAACCGCCCGCGTGCCGGTTGAAGTGATCGTCGGCACGGAGGCGTCGCGTTGGGAACGCTATGGCTTGCCCGCAGGCGTGGGCGCGGCCATAGCTGCGCTGTTGATAGCCGCGGATTAGAAACGCCAGCCGACTTTCGCACCGTAGGACGTAGCGTCTCCGGTACGGTCAGCTTCAAACGCAAGATTAGTTACGGCAAAATTGAGGTTCACGCCGACAAATACTTTCGGCAAGGTGAAGCTTTCGTTTTTCAAAGCGATGCTTCCTTGCGGTGTGGCGCTAGGCGGTAAATTCGGTGTGCTATTCACCCATACGCGGCCGATGCCGGCGTAGGGTTTGGCGACGGCAAAACCTTTGGAGATGGAAATATCCAGGCCTTTGGTGTCGAAGCCGAGTTGATCAACGCCGGATAATTTGGTGTAGCTGCCGCGCAATGCGATAGCTGGCGTGGCGATGCCGCCTTCGAGTATGGCGTAACGCAATTCGCCGCCGAGCAGGTTGATGTTCGAATTCGGTACGCCGGCATACACCAGACCCACGTCGAAGCCGAAAGGCAACCCTTTGTGTGCATGCAGTTTGGGCACCGGTAATAATGACGGAGCGTTGCCCGATGTTGCGGCGTTGATCACTTCTTTGTTATTGAATGTCGTGCCGGTGATTTCAACGCCGAAGTCGAATCCGCTTACGCCCAGCGTCTCGCCGGGCGAGAGTGGCTTGTAACTCAATATTGCGCCCAAGTCTTCGGACAACAAACGAAATTGCGGTTGCGCGAGATTTTGCAGACGATCAATGGTCGCGTCGGCAAATGCGCTGAGGGATGCCAGCGAAGCGAGCAAAACAAACATTACTTTATGCATGGTGTTTCCTTAATGAATAAATCAGGCGTCAGTATGCCTCAGCTTCGGCGGATTGGGCAGCAAAAAAACTGGCGCACCCAAAAGTGCGTAACTATATGAATATACTGAATTATTTCTATATTTGTAAAGTGTGCCGCCTATTTGATAATACAGGTTTGGATTGAATTCGTGCTGCACTAAACACAGGCCCGACGGCGCAGCGTCGGGCTTGATGATGCGAACAATCTACAATGGCTTAGCTGATTTGCTTGAACGCGGCGAGGAATTTTTCGCGGCGTGAATTGAATTCTTGCGGTAAATGATCGGCGAGTTTGTCGAACAATTCTTTATGTGAATCCAATTCCAGATCCCACTCATCATCGCTGATCGACATGATGTGATCGAAATCGTGTTCACTGAAACTGATGCCGTTCCAGTCGATGTCGCTGAAGGTCGGATGCATACCCAGCGGCGATTGAACGGCGGATGCAGTGCCTTCGCAACGCTCGATGATCCATTTCAAGATGCGCGCATTGTCGCCGAAACCGGGCCAGATGAATTTGCCGTTGGCATCGGTGCGGAACCAGTTGACGCCGAAAATTTTCGGTGGATGAGCCAATTTTTTGCCGATATTGAGCCAATGATTAAAATAATCGGCCATGTTGTAACCGGCGAAAGGCAGCATAGCGAAAGGATCGCGGCGTACTACGCCTTGTTGTCCTGCGGCAGCGGCAGTGGTTTCGCTACCCATGGTTGCGGCGAGATAGACGCCGTCTTGCCAGCTTGCGGTTTCGGTAATCAACGGCACCGTGTTGCTACGGCGACCGCCGAAAATAAACGCAGCTATCGGTACGCCAGCAGGGTTATCCCAATCAGCATCAAGCGAAGGACATTGCGTCGCCGGTGCAGTGAAACGCGCATTTGGATGCGCGGCTTTGCGGCCGCTAGCGGGCGTCCATGACTGACCTTGCCAGTCGGTAAGATGTTCCGGTGCAGTTTTAGTCATGCCTTCCCACCACACATCGCCGTCATCGGTCAGTGCGACATTGGTGAAAATCACATTTTCATGCAGCGTGTTCATCGCGTTCGGATTCGATTGCATCGAGGTGCCCGGTGCGACGCCGAAATAACCGGCTTCGGGGTTGATGGCGTATAAGCGCCCATCGTTGCCCGGTTTGATCCATGCGATGTCGTCGCCGATGGTGGTGATTTTCCAGCCGTTCATTTCTTTCGGCGGGATCAACATGGCGAAATTGGTTTTGCCACAGGCGCTGGGGAAGGCCGCCGCGACGTAGGATTTTTTACCGGTAGGTGACGTCACGCCGAGGATCAGCATATGTTCGGCGAGCCAACCTTGATCGCGGCCCATGGTCGAAGCGATGCGCAGGGCGAAACATTTTTTGCCCAGCAGCGCATTGCCGCCATAGCCGGAACCGTAAGACCAAATTTCGCGTGTCTCGGGGAAATGCACGATATATTTATGTTCTTTGTTGGATGGCCAAGCCACGTCTTTTTCGCCGGACTTGAGCGGCGCGCCGACAGTGTGCATGGCAGGGACGAATTCACCTTTGTCGCCCAGCACATCCAACACTGCCTTGCCCATGCGCGTCATGATTTTCATGTTCACTGCGACATAAGGCGAATCGGAAATTTCCACACCGATGTGTGCGATATGCGAACCCAGCGGACCCATACTGAACGGCACGATGTACATGGTGCGGCCGCGCATACAACCGTCGAATAATTTATTCAGGGTGGCGCGCATTTCTGCGGGCTCGGTCCAGTTGTTGGTTGGTCCGGCGTCGATTTTATTTTTGCTGCAAATAAAGGTACGGTCTTCCACGCGCGCCACGTCGGTCGGGTCGGAGAGGGCGAGGTAGGAATTTTTGCGTTTGCCTGGATTGAGTTTTTTCAATGTGCCCGCTGCTACCATTTCATCGCACAAACAGTTGTATTCGGTTTCCGATCCATCACACCAATAAATTCTATCCGGCTGGCATAGCGTCGCCATATCCTGCACCCATTGCAGCAGGCGGGCGTGTTTCACGTAAGCGGGGGGTGTCCAAAGGGGGTTGGTTTGTATGGCGGCTTGGCTCATGAAGGGGTCTCTGCTTATATATATAGTATATTTTTACTGCGAAAACATAATTTCACATAGTGAAACTGTAACTCTCATTATGACATACCCGCACTTCCTCTACATCTACAGGGTATGGGGGATAGTGCGGTTTCGCATCAGGTATTCACCTTAGATTACAGTTTGTATGGGTGATTTTTTCAAGTGAAAGCGAAAAAAACGGTAGCGTTTCGTAACGTATCATTTTCGGATTTGTCCCTGTGCGCGAGTTGATATATCATTAGGCATTCCACTGCTGGCTTTTCCCATGACTAAGTATATTTTTGTGACCGGTGGCGTCGTGTCTTCATTGGGCAAGGGAATCGCCGCCGCCTCCCTCGCTGCTATCCTCGAATCGCGCAAAATTAAAGTGACTATGTTGAAGCTGGATCCCTACATCAATGTAGATCCCGGCACCATGAGTCCGTTCCAGCACGGCGAAGTGTTTGTGACTGAAGACGGCGCAGAAACCGATCTGGATTTAGGCCATTACGAACGTTTCATCCGCGCCAAAATGACCCGGCGCAATAATTTCACCACCGGTCAGATTTACGAAAACGTCATTAAGCGCGAGCGCCGCGGCGATTATCTCGGCGGCACCGTGCAAGTGATTCCGCATATTACCGACGAAATCAAACGCAATATCAAAGCCGGCGCGGGCGATGCCGATGTCGCCATCGTCGAAATCGGCGGCACAGTGGGCGATATCGAATCGCTTCCGTTCCTGGAAGCCATCCGCCAAATGGGTTTTGAAAACGGCCGCAACAACACTTGTTATATCCATCTCACTCTCGTGCCCTATTTACCCGCAGCAGGCGAAATCAAAACCAAGCCGACGCAACACTCGGTCAAAGAGTTGCGCGAAATCGGTATTCAGCCCGACGTGTTGTTACTGCGCGCAGACCGGCAAGTGCCAGACGACGAGCGACGTAAAATTGCGCTATTCACCAATGTGCAAATTGAAGCGGTGATTTCCGCCTACGACACCGATTGTATTTACAAAATTCCCGGTATTTTGCACGAGCAAATGCTGGATGAAATCGTTTGCCACAAGCTCGGCATAATCGCGCCCGCGGCGGATTTATCCGAATGGAAAAAATTGGTATTCGCGCTGGAACATCCTGCGCATGAAGTCAACATCGCCATGGTGGGTAAATATGTCGATCTCACCGAATCCTACAAATCGCTCACCGAGGCGCTCACC
>JAYVGF010000273.1:0-4229 GCA_043772415.1 Betaproteobacteria bacterium | reverse complement strand
GGCACTAACCAGCGTGCATACCAAGGGATCATTTGTTTGACCGAATCGCGCGCTTGGGTCAATGCCTCCGATAAATATCGATAGCGCAACAAGCCATTTACCGGCGACAGCACGTCAATTGTCATATGCACAGCGATGGAATCTTTTTTCTGGTTAGTCATAAACTCAGCGTTGTCGTCCAACAATGCTTTCTCAAACGGCACCTCAATCAGACCATCTGCAGCTATCGGAATGGACCGGTTAGTTTTGTCGCCTTGCAGCGTAATTTTTATATCGCTAAGCGCAAGTTTTTTATTTTGCGGAACAATCCGCATACGCACAGCAATCTTATCGTGCGGCTTTTCATTCAGTTTCTGCAAATATTCGTAAGCATCCTTGTAAGGCATCATATCCGGCGAGCGCATGCCTTTGACTTCGATTTTTTCTATTTTCTCTGGCACTTCCTGTGTTTGCGCTATGGCGGAAATGGAAAAAATTGCCGTCGCAATAAATAATGTAACTATTTGTTTATATTGAACTATTTTAATCACGCCTGTGACTCCTTAAATTGAACAAACTGATATTCAATAAACAATGACTTCAATTGCAGGCGCTGATATTTGCCCGTGGTGGTAACGGGAATATCCGTGCCGAACTTCACTACTTTTGGCGCTTTGGCAAACGGCATGTGGTGTCGACAATGCGCCAAAATTTGCTCTTCGCTGAGCAAAGCGCCCTCCTCTTTCACCACATACGCGCCAACTTCTTCGCCGTACCAATCGTTGTCGAAAGCGATGGCGAGGCCGACTTTGACGCCGGGGCAACTGAGTAACACTTCTTCGATTTCAAATGGGCTGTATTTCACCCCGCCGCGATTGATGAGTTCTTTCAATCGTCCAGTGATGAAATAAAACGCCCTGCCTTTTTCATCCACCTCAAAAAATCCTTCATCGCCGCTACGGAACCAGCCGTGCTTGAAGCTTTCCAGATTGGCGTCGTCGCGCTTGAAATAGCCGAGCATCACGTTATGCCCGCGCATGACGATTTCACCTTTCTCGCCCGCCTTGAGTGCGTAGCCTTCATGATCGTGGATCGCCATTTCATTCACCGGCAACGCCGCGCCGATAGACGGAAAGCCATAATGGGTAAACCAATGCCGATGTTGTTCAGGTGATAAATCCAGCGGGGTGAAACAGGAAAAGCTGGTGGTTTCCGACAGGCCGTAGCCGTGCATCACTTTAATGCCGAAGCGATCTTCAAAGCGTGTCACCAGTGACACCGCCAAGGTACCTGCCCCGCAAATAAAATGTCTGCAGGCGGATAAATCCAAATGTGAATTATCTTCATTCGCCTCACACAAAAATTGCAAAATCGTCGGCACGACGGAAACGATATTTACCCGTTCAGCCGCCATACGCTGCCAGAAATTACTCGCCTTGAAGCCGCGATTCAACACCACGCTGGAACCCACCAGCATCGGCAACACATGCGTCACGTTAATGCCGTTCATATGATGGATAGGCAGTATGCACATCATGCGCGACTCCGGCGTCATGCCCTGCCATTCAGCCATCGCCTCGCAGTCAGCAAATAAATTAAACTGCGACAACATCAAACCCTTAGGCGCGCCCGTGGTGCCGCTGGTATAGACCAGCATGGCGGCGTCTTCCAGCATATTGTCGGCGGGTGGACTGAAATGGGCAGATTGATTATCGAGCGCTACTTGGTAAGTAGCGTCTATAACGACGATTCGCGTGAGACAACCAGCATTCGGCAAGATGGCTTGGGCACGCGCAAAATATTCTGCCATCGACAACAACACGCGACATTCACCATTTTGCAAAATAAACGCAATGCGCGCATCGTCTTCGCTAGCGTTTTGCGGCGTGGCTATCGCGCCGATTTTCCAGCAAGCAAAAAATATCAGCATGGTATCGGGATGGTTAAACGCCAACGTCGCCACACGATCACCGCGTTTCACACCCAGCACATCCCGCAGGTAATTCGCTACTTGGTTCACGCGGCGATTGAAGTCGGCGTAAGAATATTCAATGCGCAAACCTGTTTTATCGTCGTAATAAATGAGATAAGCCTGATCCGGCGTCAGCCGCGCCCGCTCGTCGAGCAAGTGCGAAAATGATCGCCACGGCGTGTCGTATTGGTCGGGCGCGACACCGTGCAGAGTACGCGCTTTGCGAATATTGGCGGCGATGAATTGGCTCGGTTCGCTATCCATTATTCTTTTACTTGCGAGCGACTAAACGTTCGGCAGCTTCGAGTGTATTCCCCAACAACATGGTAATCGTCATCGGCCCCACGCCGCCGGGCACGGGCGTGAGGTGACTGGCGACTAGTTTTACTTTTTCGTAATCCACATCGCCTGCGAGCTTTCCTTCCGGTGTGCGATTCATGCCGACATCAATGACGACGGCGCCGGGTTTGACCATGTCGGCTTTGAGCATGTGGAGTTTGCCGACGGCGGCGACGATGATATCGGCACGGCGCGTGTGTGCGGCGAGGTCGCGTGTTTTCGAGTGGCAGATGGTGACGGTCGCGCCTTCGGCCATCAGCATCAAGGCCATCGGTTTACCGACGATATTGCTGCGGCCGATGACTACGGCTTCTTTGCCTTCGAGCTTAATATTTTCATGCTCGAACATTTTCATCACTCCGTAGGGCGTACACGAGCGCATGGTCGGCTCGCCGATCATCAAGCGGCCGACGTTGTAGGGATGAAAACCATCGACATCTTTTTCCGGCTTGATCAGCTCGATGACTTTTTCTTCGTCGATGTGCGATGGCAAGGGAAGTTGCACCAGGATGCCGTGTATCGCCGGATTATTATTCAAGCCTTCGACAAATTGCAGCAGCATGGCTTCGGTCGCGTGTTCGTTCAGCTCGTGCACTTCGGAATGCATGCCGATGTCCTGACACGCTTTGTGTTTGTTGCGCACATAGACCTGTGACGCGGAATTTTTACCGACGATGACAACAGCGAGGCCGGGCGTGATGCCTTGTGCTTTTAATTGCGCTACGCGATTCGTGTAATCGGCGCGTAATTTTTTCGAGATTTCTACACCATCAATGATTTTTGCTGTCATATTTAACTCTTTGATTATATTGATAATTCTGTAATTATTTTTTCCAGCTTTATATCATGCGGCAAGACCGGAATAGTTTGCACTAATTGCACGGAATAGGCTGCCGCAATCAGATACGTTTTCTTATCACGGCTTGCCAAAAGTTTGTCGTAATAACCGCCGCCGTAACCGATACGATATCCGAGAGTATCAAATACCAGCCCGGGCACCAATACCAAATCCACTTCATCGATAGCGATCCGTTGGCATATCGCTTCATCCGGCTCGGCTATGCCCCACATGCCTCGGCGTAATTCCGTGGCAGGATTATTTACCAGATAGAGTTCGAGTATTTTTTTGGCCTTATTCACTTTAGGCAATGCCAGTATTTTACCGCTCGCCAATAGTTCGCGTATGAATTCCGCAGTGTCGAACTCGCTGCCGATACTCATATAGGCCAAAATGGTTTTCGGTTTTGCGTATTCAGGCAAGGCCAATAATTTGCCCGTGATACTGTGATTGAGTTGTGCGCGGACGCCTTCGTCCAATGCATCGCGTCTATCCAGCATATGCCAGCGCAGTTCGGCTTTTTGTTTGGCGATGTCTTCGGGTAACATCATCGGGATTTCCTACCCCCAGGCACACCACCGAAGCGCCGAAATAAATACGGCGCGGCTTTGGGTAGCTTGCCGCGCCGCGCTTCCAGCACGCTGATCAAATGCTCCTCGGATCCCTCCAGCGTCAGCATATAAATATTTTTCGCCAACTCGCGCGCCTGCCCGCCATGCCAATTTTTCGGCAGCAGTTGCGGCGGCAACTGCGGATCGCGCAGCATGACGCGGCGGTATTCATGGATTAAAATAGTGCGTGCCAAAAAATAATCTTGCGCTTCGAGCGCAGAAGATTTTTTCAATAAGCGTAATAGCGGCGTGAATTGGCGCAAGAAATATTGGTAATGATGCTCAACTGCTTCGAGGTTCCAGCACTGCCGCACTAATTTCATGAGAGGCTGATGATTTATCGCGCTCAAACTTTGCGCTTTAAGAGCCACGATTTTGTCCGTTGCCTTGGCATCATCGAGAATTTCTATCAGGGTTTTTACTTCGGCATCCGGCCGCGCCAATACGCCGGGCGCAATCAAACCATAGCCTTGCCACAGCAATTCGCTGC
>JAYVGF010000272.1:0-7156 GCA_043772415.1 Betaproteobacteria bacterium | reverse complement strand
GTACTGCCGAAGCCCGCCGCGCCGCGCTCGCTCTCGTCAAAATCATGTACCACGTTTAATTGCACTTGTACTACGGGCACCACGACCAGTTGCGCGATGCGCTCCAGCGGATTCAGCAAAAACGGCGTGTGCGAACGATTCCAGATAGAAATAAAAATCTGTCCTTGGTAATCCGAATCAATCAGCCCGACCAGATTGCCGAGCACGATGCCGTGCTTATGCCCGAGGCCTGAACGCGGCAATATCATCGCAGCGAGGCCGTGGTCGCCAAGATGAATCGCGATGCCGGAAGGAATTAATTCAGTCGAGCCGGGCGCGATGGTCAGCGGATGATCTATACACGCACGTAAATCCAAACCGGCGGCGCCAGCAGTGGCGTAGGTGGGAAGATGCGCGGTGAGGCGCTGGTCGAGTATCTTTACGTCGAGTTTTTGCATGATAAATTTCTTATATTAATCAAATAGTTACATAGATTGCGTAGGTTTATTTTTTACGCGAACTAGCGAGAGTCAGCGCAGGTTTTTTGCTTTTGTCTTGCGCGGAATATAGTTTCGCTGCATGGGCTATCAACAAACGCGCTTGTTCGATTTTCGGTCCGCGCGGCAGCGGATGTGCGCCTTGGTCATCAAACAAAATCAGCGCGTTGTCATCACGCCCCATGGCTTCTTGTACGAGATTCGCCGCGAGCAGCGGAATTTTTTTGCGTTGACGTTTGGCTTCAGCGTAGTCGTGCAAATCATTGCTTTCCGCCGCGAAACCAACGCAGAACGGCGCGTCGGGCAATCCCGCCACGTAAGCCAAAATATCTTCCGTTGGTTTTAATTCAATTTGCAGGGAAGCAGCAGTTTTTTTGATTTTTTGCGCCGAGGGTTTGACCGGTGTGTAGTCGGCAACAGCGGCGACGCTGATAAACATATCCGCAGCAGCTATATTTTTTTTCACCGCCTCGGCCATTTGCGCCGCGCTGGTGACGTTGATCATTTTTGCTTGCGGCGGTGGCGCGAGGGATACCGGTCCGGAAATCAGCGTAACAGTGGCGCCGACTTCAAGCGCGGCCTGCGCCACGGCGTAACCCATTTTGCCGCTGCTGGAATTGGTGATGCCGCGCACCGCGTCGATGGCTTCAAATGTCGGCCCAGCAGTAATGACGATATGTTTGTTGAATAAAGCTGAGGAATTATTTTTTAGAGTTTTTTTTTGCGCGCTTAAAAATTTTTGCAACTCGGCAAACAATTCCGCCGCTTCCAGCATGCGGCCCATGCCGACTTCACCACAGGCTTGGTCGCCCGCAGCGGGGCCGAGTACGCTGACGCCGTCTTGTGTTAGTTGTTTCATATTGCGTTGTGTCGCGGGCGCTTCCCACATTTGTTTATTCATCGCGGGCGCGACCAACAAAGGACAATCGCGCGCGAGACAAAGTGTGGAGAGCAAATCATCCGCGCGGCCTTGTACCAATTTGGCAATAAAATCAGCGCTAGCAGGCGCAATCAAAATCGCATCGGCATCGCGCGACAAATCGATATGCGCCATATTATTGGCGACATCGGCGTCCCACAAATTCGTATGCACTTTATTACCCGACAACGCCTGCATGGTGACGGCGGTGATGAACTGCTGCGCGGCGTCGGTCATCACCACTTGCACGTCGATGTCGGCTTGCACGCACAGGCGCGTCAGCTCGGCGGCTTTGTAGGCTGCGATGCCGCCGGTGATGCCCAGAACGACGCGTTTTTTGGCAGTTTCAGTCATAATGACAAATATTCTACACGTAACCGTAAAAAGTCCAAGCAATGGCGATAACCGATTGGCCCGAAGACGACCGCCCGAGGGAAAAACTGCTCAGTAAAGGTGCGGCCAGCCTGTCCGATGCGGAATTGCTGGCGATATTCCTGCGCACTGGCGTGGTGGGCAAAAGCGCCGTCGATCTGGCGCGCGAGCTGCTCAAACGCTTCGACAATTTATCCGGCATCTTCAGCGCCTCGCAAGAAGCGTTCACTGAAGTGAACGGCATGGGCCCGGCCAAATATGTGCAATTCCAGGCAGTGCTGGAAATGGCGCGCCGTGCGCTGGCAGAAAAAATGCGCGAACCGCAACTGCTCAACTCGCCGCAAGCCGTGCGCGATTATTTGCGTCTCACTTTGCAATCCAAACCGCATGAAGTCTTCGTTGGCATTTTTCTCGACGCGCAACATCGCGTGGTCGAAGTGGAAGAACTGTCTTCCGGTACGCTCACGCAAACCAGCGTCTATCCGCGTGAAGTGGTCAAGCGCGCGCTATACCATAACGCCGCCGCCGTCATCTTCGCCCACAACCATCCCTCCGGCGTGGCCGAAGCTTCGCGCGCGGACGAAGACCTGACGCGTGCGTTGAAGCAGGCACTGAAGTTAATTGATGTCAGCGTGCTTGATCATTTTATTGTTGGGGTCGGAGGCGTTCTCTCATTTGCAGAGAGGGGTTTACTTTAATTTAGGGCTCGAGCCATCTTTGAATATTAGAAATTTTTAATAAAAATATATATAAATCAAATAGATATGATCATTTCTGGGTTTGGGCTAGACAAACTAAAAGCCATAGACTATTGTTTAATTACGGTAAGCATTGCCGTAAAGCAATCGTAGAAATATCAATTGAATCGCCTAAAATCTTAGCTTGAAATTTAATACAAGGAGGGTAAAATGTTCGAAAGAAAAATGTTTGCTTCAATCCTCGTGTTTATCCTGTACTTTTTCCCTATTAGTAGTATCAATGCTCAGCAACTTCTGATTGTTGAGTCCATTGAAACCAGATTGCTAGGTGGATTAAACCCGAAACACATAAATGATATCAGGCAAATAAAATTAAATGGACTAACTCCGCAAGCGCACATCCCCCCCCCCAGGATTTGAATTCGAGAGGCCGTTGCTATTGGCTGCAGAACCGAGCAACAAGCAATTAGGCCGAGAAGTCAAGACAAAAGTGACAGTTTACGCAGCAGATTATCAAACCGGCTTGGTAATTAGCGATGTCCAATTTGAATTGCAACCTCTCCGGCGTGATCCAAATTCAGGTGGACACGACCACGACACTGATGATCGTCCGTTAGGCAATCTATTCCCATTAAGCGGTAATACTGGGCCGACAGCTAATGGCTTTGTCGTAGAATATACTTCGCCCGAAGTTTCAGGGAAGGTTTTTTCCGATGCTAGTTGTTCAAACCAATATCATACTTTTAGTTGCTTTGCAGGGCAATATTTTTCATTTACTACAAAGGTTCCCGACTTAGTCAATCTAGATGGGAATATTTACTACGATTCGGTTGGCGCTACTGGAGAACATTCTTCAAATCGCTGGGGATCTGTCTCGTTCCTTGAAAAATTAAAAAGCGCAGCTTATGGTTACTATCCCAAATATTTTGGGTCAACATTAGCGCCGAAACTCGCTATAAATGACATAAACCTAAAATGGGGTGGGTTGTTTGATATATATGGTAATTGGTCACCGCCGCACCTCGAACATCGCATTGGGGTGGTTGCCGATATAAGGACACCACCTAGCACTCGCGCAACATTCCTTAGAGAAGCGTTGCTGGTGTCAGGAATTATTGGACCACTATTGATCCACGGACCGCCGGCGCCGCACTGGCATGTAAGGGAATTTCCTACTAATGAATAGTCCTAAAACTAACTAAGGGAAAGATCATGAATATATTGCGAATGAGTGTGATTTTAGGTTTGAGCCTATTTACTTTGTTAGTTCACGGCCAGACTTTTTTATCGGCTGATGTTAACGCTGTGGTGACTGGAACTACTTCGCTGGACGCCGATACAGGTCTTTATACATACAAATATTCTGTTACTAACTATGGTGATTCAAAAAAATTGGCTGATACGTTTTACATTCCACTTAAAAGTGCAAATATAATAAATTTAACGGTACCTAAGGGTTGGTCAGGCTCGATCTTTCGTGACGAGAGCATGGTCAGTTTTTGTGCCTGTGAGGAGGAAGGATTTGAACTACCTTCTGGCTTCGTTGATTATGGGCAAGGGGTGCCAAGTAAATTCGCAGTGGCGCCGGGAACAACATTGACCGGATTCAGTTTTCAGAGCGCTTATCCACCGTCTCCCAGCATTTACTATGTTGGCGGGTGGGTGCCGATACCGATTGAAGGCATAGACTTCCCAGAAGGGCAAGAGCCTGTAATACCCCCTTTCCCCAAAAATAAGAAAATCGGCAATGTGGCCGGACCATCAAAGAATGATGCGATTGCTACCGGTGGGCGGAGGCCTGCTGTCGACGGTTTTTTGGTGTTTGCCAACTTCAAAGATGGCGGGCTTTATTCAAGGCCGGTTGTCGTTGATATTATTTTTTCTCAGAATGGCGAAAACGTTATCCAATCCACATTCAAAGCAACCCTCAACGGGGCAGATGTCACGCCGAATTTTAAGAGCTTTGAACCGAATCGGCGTCGGGCCGTGTTCGATACTACTGCTGGATCATCGCTTATCGTCGGAAAAAATATACTGCAAACTTCTGTGCAGGGTACTGTGGGTAGCTCATCAAGAAAGGCGACTGATGTCGATAAAGCGACATTTTTGGTCCAGTAGTGTTGGACTGCTTGCTGCAAAATTGCGTATTTGTTTTCAGCATCGAATCCTTGAGTCGGACAGGGAAAATCAGCTATAATCGCAGTCTTGTTTCGGCTTTAGGCCGAAGTGCTTTATAAAATATTCAATTAAATCAACGAGTTACGGAGTTGCATCATGGCACGAGTCTGTCTGATTACCGGCAAAAAGCCGATGGTAGGGAACAATGTTTCCCACGCCAACAACAAAACCAAGCGTCGTTTTTTGCCTAACCTGCAATATCGCAAGTTCTGGGTTGAGAGCGAAAACCGCTGGGTGAGCATGCGCCTGAGCAACGCCGGCCTGCGCACCATCGACAAAAACGGCATCGACTCCGTGCTCGCAGACTTGCGCGCCCGTGGCGAAAAGCTTTAAGGAGAACCGAGCATGGCAAGCAAACGCGACAAAATTAAATTGGAATCCAGCGCCGGTACCGGCCATTTCTACACCACCAGCAAAAATAAAAAAACCATGCCGGAAAAAATGGAGATCAGCAAATTCGATCCCGTCGCCCGCAAGCATGTGATGTACAAAGAGACCAAGCTGAAATAATTTTCAGCGGACTCGAAATGAAAAAACCCGCTTCGGCGGGTTTTTTGTTGGCTGGAAAATAGGCGCGGAATACTGAAGTAGGGCGGGTGCCACCCGCCGTAAAAATTAAACACGAAGTGAACAACACGCTTTTTTGTGGCGGGTGGGATCCGCCCTACCAACTCAAGCCGCTTCTGCGTGCAATTGCACACCCAATGCCTTGGCCACTTTGAGAAAGGTAGCCAAACTAGGATTGCCGTTCTCGCTTAGGGCTTTGTAAAGGCTCTCGCGGCTAAGGCCGCTATCACGCGCAATTTGCGCCATTCCTTTTGAGCGCGCTATATCGCCTAAAGCCCTGGCGATACCTGCTGCATCCTCGGGCGCTTCCACCAGCCAAGCATCCAAATACGCCGCCATTTCTTTCGGCGTGCGCAACTGCTCGGCAACATCGTAAGCAACAGTAATGGTCTTGCTGGGTTTCTTAGGCATGGTCATGGACTCCTATAAATTTTTTGCAAGTGAAATCGCCACTTTAACGTCCTGCTGCTGGCTCGATTTATCCCCACCGGCAAACAGGATAATCAACTCCCCGTCACGTTCCGTGCAATACACCCGGTAGCCGGGGCCTACATCAAGTTTTAGCTCAGACACGCCATGCGTGAGCTTCCGGTGTTGCCCGGGATTGCCATGCGCCAATCGATCAATACGAACTTGTATGCGAGCCCTAGCCACGCGATCTTTCAGCGCGTTGATCCGGTCGCGATAAGTCTCGGTCATCTGTATGCGCATAAAGCATTGTATCCCATGGGATACAAATGTCAAATTCTACGCCACCTGCAAAAACAAAAAAATCATGTTGGAAAAAATGGAGATCAGCAAATTCGATCCCGTCGCCCGCAAGCATGTGACGTATAAAGAGACCAAGCCGAAATAATTTTTTGGCTGATTCGAAATGAAAAAAACCGCTTCGGCGGGTTTTTTGTAGGCCAAAAATTAGCATTAGACTTCTTGGCTGGGTAAAAATATGAAAGCGCGGCGAGGATTGCAGAACGCGTCGTGCCGGAAAAGTTACGAATGCAATAGGAAGAATGTTTGAATGAATCTGAATAGCCAGATGCACGATATTGCTAACTGAACGGCATAAAACATAAATCGGAGGTTAATTGCCAAGGTTCTGCCTGATATTAAATGCGTGACGGATTGCAGGCACCTTGCGGCGAGGAAATACAGTGCCAGTCCATCTGTAATTTTCGTTTGTTGAGTCGCAAGAGCGAGTATCAAGAACCCGCCAAAAACGGGGAAATTTTCTACGCAGTTTGCGTGGGCACGGCACAGTCTGTGCATAAAGGGAGATACATCTGTTCCATCGGGTTTGAACTGCGTTACCCGGTGGCCTTTTGCCAAAACTAAATAGGTGCGGCTAATTTCCACCGCAAGAATGAGCACGAGTGTCCAAGCAATGTAACCCAATAGAGCGATAGTCGTTGATTGCATTTATTGTCCTTATTAATTTAGGCATTTGAAATAGTTAATGCTTCTATGCGCTTGTTAACGAAAATATCTGAGCTGTTAAATAACCTTAAATCCCGGCAATCTGGATGCTTTCAAATCGAACGACGCCGTTGCTCGACATCCTAGCCGTCGGTTTTTCGCGCCGATCAAGCAATCAGCAAAATCGGCGGCGCTGTCTCTCCATAGAAAAAGTGCTTCTTCGATGGTGGGTTCGTCTTCGAGTTGGAGATCGTCCGCACCGAGTAACCCAGACATGGTTTCGATGATCTGATGCTTAGTCACTGCATACCGGCTGCGCAGCACCCACTCGGCTTCCATGAGCACCAATTGGTTAACGAAGACGCGGCGCCCTGCGGAAATTTCGCGCTTGATCAGTTTGCGTGCTTTGTCGAACTGGGCCTCGTTGTCGCGAACCAGAAATCGAATCAGAACATTGGTATCGATGCCGAGCATCAGCGTGATAGTTGATCAAGCGGAATCGATTTGCGTCCTTTTTTGTGTAGCGTCCCGGC
>JAYVGF010000271.1:0-4749 GCA_043772415.1 Betaproteobacteria bacterium | reverse complement strand
TTGCGCGACGCCGTTTCCGGCGTGTGCATGCCGGACAGCGCATCGCGCAACATGACCAGCGGCACGCCGGAACGATCGACCACGGCGACGGCCGCTACCGCACCGCGTTTCTGGCAATCCTTCAGCGCGGCTTGCGCGGCGACCAATGCCGCTTCAGCCGTCAGCGTCGAGACTTTGTTCAGCGCTTTGAGGTCGGCAGCGTCAACGCTTAGCGATGCACCTAACAAACATAAACTGATACAGAGGGTTTTCATGTGGCGGCTCCTGGGTTGTTGTCCAGGCCTTTTAATGTCGGCAGGTTGAGTTTGCGCGGCTTGAGTACTGGGTTGGCGTTGAGATACGTTTCGACCACCTCCCAAATCGGTTCGCCTTTCGCGCCTTCGACCACCGGTGCCCAGCTTGCGACTTTATAAGTCTTGTCCGCTTCGATCGCTTTGCCGTTCAGCTTCATGTCGCTGATGCGGTCACCGGCTTTGGCATTCGGGTCGCAGGTATAGGCTAGTCCGCCGACGCGCACCATATCGCCCCCTTGCTGGTAATACGGATCGGGATTGAATAAATTATCCGCGACGTCTTCCAGTATTGTCTTGATGGTGTCGCCGCTCAAATCATTCAGCGTAGTGCTCGGATAAGTAATCGCGGTTTGGTCCATCAAGTGCTCGCGTGTGATGTCTTGTCCGGCGAGTATCGAGGTGCCCCAGCGGAAACCGGGCGAGAAGGCGATCTCCGCGCCTTTGACTTGCATCAGCGCATCCAAAATCAATTGATCGAAGGTGCCGTTGAAATTGCCGCGACGATAGAGCAGGCCCTCGCTGACGGCGAGTTTTTGTTCCAGCTTGGCTTTATACGGCGCGCGTACTGCGTCGATGTGCGCTTGCATCGCCGCGTCGGGCGTGAGTAGATTGGAAAATATCGGCAACAACTTGTAACGGAAATCCGCCACCTTGCCGCCTTTGACATCGAGGTCGAGCACGCCGAGGAATTTGCTGTTCGAACCGGCGTTAGTCACCAGCGTTTGTCCGCCGGCATTTTTGATAATCACCGGTGCGGGCACGCCGTCGTGCGTATGTCCGCCCATGATCGCGTCGATGCCGCGCACGCGCGAGGCGAGTTTGATATCCACGTCCATGCCGTTGTGCGACAGCAGGATTACCGCCGCCACGCCTTTGCTGCGCACTTCATCCACGGTTTTTTGCATCGTCTCTTCCTGAATGCCGAAGCTCCAGTCCGCCACCATATGGCGCGGATTGGCGATCGGCGTGTAGGGGAAGGCCTGGCCGATGATGGCGATGGGAATGCCGTTCATTTGCTTGATGGTGTAAGGCGCAAAGACTTGATCGCCGAAGTCAGCAGTCTTGATGTTCTGCGCGACGAAATCGATGTTGCCTTTGAAATCTTTATCGACAATTTCTTTCACGCGCTTGGCGCCGAGGGTGAATTCCCAGTGGCCGGTCATCACCTCGACGCCGAGCAATTTGCACGCATCGACCATGTCTTGCCCATTGGTCCATAGTGACGTGGCCGATCCTTGCCAGGTGTCGCCGCCGTCAAGCAACAGTGAATTCGGACGCGACGCGCGCAGTTGTTTCACCAGCGTTGCCAGATACGCGAAGCCGCCGACTTTGCCGTAGGTTTTCGCCGCTTCGGAAAAATTAAGATAGGTGAACGCATGCGCTTCCGGTGTGCCCGACGCGATGTTGAAATATTTCAATAAAGCTTCGCCCACCAGATGCGGCGGTCTGCCGCTGCTGGTGCCCAAACCTACATTCACATTCGGCTCGCGGAAATAAATCGGCAGCAGTTGCGCGTGGCAATCGGTGAAATGCAAAAAACTCACGTTGCCGAATCGCGGCAAGTCGTACAAGCTCGCACCGGATTTATGCGTTGCAGTGGTAGCGCAGCCCTCTAAAACCATCCCGCCCGCAGCGGCGACGGCGAGCATTTGCAGGAATTCACGGCGATCGAGTGACATTATGTAACCTATTGATTATAATGAATATTTTGTAAAAATAAAAATGACTTATTTACACTGAAAATTCAAACCCCGTCATTCCCGAACAGGCGGGAACCAAGTTTAAAAATTCAAACCCCGTCATACCCGCAATGGCGTGAATCAAGCATAAAAAATTCAGACCCCGTCATTCCCGCAAAGGCGGGAATCCAGCTAAAACAAAAAACGTTTTACACAAAATGTATTGAGCAAAGGCTTTATCTGAAAAGCACTGGATTCCCGCCTGCGCGGGAATGACGAATCACAAAAATATCAACTTGCTAAGACAAATCTAATGGTTGATTATTTATTCACTGGCGATTGCGGATCCAGAAGCAGCGCCATCACATCCTTGATTTGTTTTTCCGTCAGGATCCCAGCCGCGCCATAACGCGGCATGTTGGAACACGCGTTGTACGAATGCGAATTGAAAATTTTCGCCCAGGTGTATTTCACCATCGGCTCGGAATTGCCGCGCAGCTTGCCGTATTGCGTCAGGCTGGGGCCGATGTTGCCGAAGGAAATTTCCGCTTTCTGGATTTGATGGCAGGCATAGCAGTTACCGCCGTTGGGCGATTTGCCGTCGTCGGAATACTGCAGGCCGCGCCCGCTTTGCGCGATTTTTTCCCCTTCCTTCCAGTCGCCCATATAATTGCCATCCGCTGGATATTTCACGCCGTCGAGCGCGGCTGTTTGCAATTTCTCACGCTTATCTGCTGGCAGTGAAGTCTGTGCATACTCGGAACAGATTTTCTGCGACTCGGTTTGGTTCAGCCGGTCAAGCTTGGCGATACCTTTTTCCCCGAACGAAGCTTTAATAGTGTCAGTGACTTCTTGCGCGGTCGGGCCGCTGACCATGGTGGCGCAAGCGGCGAGGAGGACAAGGGCGCTGGATGTGACGATAAGTTTTTTCATTTTCAGTGTCCTTGATTATCTTTTAATCGCCGGGGAATCCATGGTGCCGCCATTGGCTTTCACGCCGAGATAAGTAATTAAATCTACTGATGTCTGCGAAGTGTATTTGAGCTCGGGAAAGCGCTGCTGGCGGAAGCAATCATTCAGGCGCCATTGCATAGTACGTAACGCGCCTTGGCTCACGCGATAAGCGGGCCAGGTGGCGAAGGCTTTTTGCGCGGAGGCGGGGTTTTGCAGATTGGGTAAATCCTGCAGGCGGATGCGTTGGTTGTCGCTTGAATGACACGAGGCGCAATTGAAATCAAACGGCCCGCCGCGAAAGAAAAATGTTTTCTCGCCGCGGGCGTAAGCGGCTTTTTCTTTCGGGTGAATTTGTGAAATGTTGATTTTGCTGCCGCGCGACTGGCCGACGACATAAGCCGTCAGCGCCTCTAAATCCGTGGCGCGATCGCCTTGGCCGGAGAAGGGTTTTTTGATCACGTCTTCACGCTTGAATCCTTGCAGGGTAACCATGCAATGCACCAGACGCGATTCAAAATCCAGGGTCGCATCGGCGTCGGCAAAATAACGTGGCAATTCAGCGTAGGCGCCTTTGATCAGTCCTGGGCCTTTGCCGATGTCGCATTGCTCCAGCGAGACGTTTTTCGGGCCGCGTTTTTGTTTCCACAAAATTTCGCCCTGGTCTTCGATCAACTCAGCTGGGTTGCCGTCAGCAAGCATTTCGCGGTAGCGCGCGATTTCATCAGCGGGAGTTTGCGCTTGGGCGCTGCCAGCGGCAGTAATAGCGAGCGCGCTGAATAGGAACAATATTTTTTTCATAACCCCTCCAGTAAAACTATAGTAAAAAAACAGGCCGGCATTCTTTGGCCGGCCTGCTGGTTTCGATTACGAGATGGTAGCCTCGTCACTGCGTTTGTCGCCTTTGTTATCGACCCAGTTCACCTGGATTTTTTCGCCTTTCGCGCCGCCCTTGACCTTGAATGCCAAGTAGGGGTTTTGTGAAACGGATTGGCCCCAATAACATTGCAGTACGGTTTTGCCGCTCATCGTCGCGGTTACTTCGGTGATGAAATGCGCGGGCACGGTTTTGCCTTCGCTGTCTTTGCGTTGCCCGGTTTCCATCGGATGCGACATTAATACTTTTACTTCCGTCACGCCGTTGCTGCTAGTGGCGCGGATTTTCATTGGATCAGCCATGATATTTTTCCTCGATCAATTCTATATAGGTGGTTAGATAATTAGCCGCCGCAGCCGCCGAGCGTCACTTTGGTTTCTTTGCTGGCGGTGTAGAGCTTGCCGTCGGCTTTAACCACGGCAACGACATTGGAGCTTTGGCCCATTTTAATCCGCGTCTGCACGCTGGCTTCAGTGCCGTCGGCCAACTTGAAACTGGCGGCCAAGGGGAAGGGATTTTTTTCAACCAGGATATAAATTTCCTGCACATTGGCCAAAGTCGAGTTGACGGTGATCGGCACGACGGAACCGTTTTCCGCGATGTCGGCCGAGGTGATCACAACGTCTTTGCTATCGACCACAGTGCCGCCGATGGCCTTGAGCGCATCGCTCAGAGTCTTGGCATCGAAAGATGCGCGGTTATCCGCAGCGGCCCATAGTTGTTTTGAAGTCAGTATGCCTGCCGCGAATAACACACCGAAAACACCGGTGGTTTTAAGGACAGAACGTCTAGCGTTGTTCATTTACTCTCTCCTGTATGGATATTTTCTGGCAAAAATGATTTGTTTCTCTAAGGCTCAATTTTACTTCAAATTACCCCATAAAAACGATTCAATATCGCCCCGGATGACAAGGCCACCATTTTTTCGCGCCGCCTGCCTGTCATAGCG
>JAYVGF010000270.1:0-6098 GCA_043772415.1 Betaproteobacteria bacterium | reverse complement strand
GTGTAGCGTCCCGGCTAGCTCGACGACACTTTTACTTTTTAAGCGCATGATGACCGTATCGTCGGGCATTAAGGTGAAGGTCATGCGATCACCGGCCTTCATGTGAAGGCCATCGCGGATTTCCTTGGGGATAGTGGTTTGGCCTTTGCTGGTCAATGTGGCTTCGGTCATGATTTGAATCCCCTTTAATCCTTACGAATTAAATTATAGTAAGGAATCGCTGAAAAGGCAAACGGCGGGTTTAATCCTGATACCAACCCCGTTCGCCCTGAGCTTGCCGAAGGGCCTGCGTGGTTCGACAAGCTCACCACTTGCTGGAATAAATGATGAGTATTTCTATTGGAGAATAGAGAAAATGAACAAAACAAAAAGCCCGCAGAGCGGGCTTTTTGTTTACCGATGAAAAGCTACCTTACGCGTAAGCGCGCAGCCTGCGCGAGAACTTCTGCAGCGCTTCAATACCACTCGCTTCGGCGCGATGACACCAGTCTTGCAACTGTGTGACCAGTTGCTCTTTGGTGAGGCTGGAGCGGCTCCACAGCGCAGCTAATTCCTGGCGCATGTTGTAGGCGAGGAAGAGTTCTTTGCGGCTGCTCAACACTTCACTCAAAGTGGCGCGATGTTGTTCGGGTACGTCGGCGGCATCCAGATGCAGCCATTTCTTTACCGTCTTCATCGCGTGCATATCTTTTACGCCTTCAGCGCCGGCTAATTTCAGTTTAGCCATTTCATCGGCGTACATTTGTTTGACTGACTTGCCGTATTTTGCCAGCACGTCATAACGATGGGTGATGACAGCTTGCAGCGTGTCGGCATCGCATTCGGTTTTGGCAGTGTTGAAATTCAGTTTCGGTGCCTGGTTTTTTACTTTGGCGAGGCCGCAGATTTCGAGGATGCGGATATACATCCAGCCTATGTCGAACTCGTACCATTTGTTCGACAGCTTGGCGGAGGTGGCATAGGCGTGGTGGTTGTTGTGCAGTTCTTCGCCGCCGATGAGGATGCCCCAAGGAACGATGTTGCGGGCCGCGTCGGCGGATTCAAAATGGCGATAGCCCCAATAGTGACCGATGCCGTTAATGACGCCGGTGGCCATGACGGGTATCCACAACATTTGGACGGCCCATATGGTCAAGCCTATCGGCCCGAACAAGACAAGGTCGATGATCATCATGAGGGCGACGCCGTACATGCTGTATTTGGTGTAGAGGTTGCGTTCGATCCAATCGTCAGGTGTGCCATGGCCATATTTGTCGATGGTTTCCTGATTGTTTGATTCGGCGCGATACAGCTCCGTCCCTTCGAGCAATAATTTTTTCAGGCCCAAAATTTGTGGGCTATGTGGATCGTCCACGGTTTCAACTTTGGCGTGGTGCTTGCGATGTATAGCAGCAAATTCTTTGGTGACCATCCCGGTCGTGAGCCACATCCAGAAACGGAAAAAGTGGCTGGGGATGGCATGCAATTCAAGCGCGCGATGCGATTGGCAGCGGTGTAAAAAAACAGTGACGCCAACAATCGTGATATGGGTGAGCACCAGCGTGACGGCTACGTAGCCCCACCAAGGCAAAACCAACAGGCCTAATTGCATGTATATCCTCCAAGTTAAAACAAATAATAGAACCGCTATTCGAGTAATTCTACGCGAAGCACAGGGGGGCGCAAGGAAATTATTGTGTATGTTCGATTGAACTTATTCTAAGTTTTTGGTGCAGCGAAAATATTGTAACCTATTGTTTAATAACAACTTCTCGTAGAGGCGTCGGCATCTTTATACCGTGCGTTTGAAACTCGTGCCACAACGCCAGATAAATGTCCGAGCGTATCGGCCCCAAACCGTTTTGAGCGTCCTCAACCCAGAACGCCAATTCAATCTCTATGCCGTGGTAGCCAAATTCTTTTACGTAGGCTGCAGGCTCAGGATCTTTTAATACACGTGATCGTTGTGCTGCGCATTTCGCTGCGAGCATTAGTATCGCGTCGGGCGCGTCATCGTAACTAATAGTGAACGGCATGCGCACCAACACTTTGGGATCGGTGTAAGAATAATTGATGACCGTGTTGGTGATAAAGGTTTCATTCGGAATAATCGCTTCGGTGCCTTCACGCGTTTTCACCACGGTGTAGCGCGTGTGCAATTGCGTGACTACACCATGACGCGTGTCGATGGTAATCAGGTCGCCTATGCGGATTGAGCGGTCGAGCAGAATGATGAAGCCGCTGATGTAATTACTGGCGATTTTTTGCAGACCCAAACCGAGGCCGACGCCGAGGGCGCCGCCGAACACGGATAGCAGGGTGATATCGATACCGACTAGCGGCAATGCTATCAGCATCGCCACAATCAGTAACGCGGCGCGCATGACCTTACTCATCACCACACGCAAGCTGAGGTCGAAGTGGGGCGAACGCATCAGCCGATTTTCTACCAGGCGCGCCAACCACAGCGCAAGCAATAATGTTGCTACGACGATCAGAAAACCTTGCGCGATTTGCAAGACGGAAATTTCTTGTTTACCGATTTTGAATGTGAGTTCATTTAGCACGTCGAGCAAGGGCTCGGACAAACCCATCACATAAAGCGCGACGCCTATCCACGCGATATAGGCGATGACGCGCTCCCACGATTTCAACAACGCGCTCGGCGGGAAGACATGACGGATGATGTAAATGGCAAACCGGATCAGCGCGAACGACAGCAACAGCGCGACGGCAACTTTCATCACCTCCACCGTGCCGGACTTGGCCATGAAGGTTTTCGCCAGCCAGACAAATAGCAAGGCGAGTAATGGATACAACAAACGCAACGCGCTGCCGGCACCGAACTTCCAGCTTGGCGCAGGCGAGCTCAAGCGAGGTTTGATCAATTTCGCCAGCAGCCAGGCCAAGCCCATGCAAACGGCTATGACGCCCAACTGCCATTGCGCATGGGACGTTTTTAACGCATTAAAAGCCAGACGAAAATAATCAGTGAGTTCAGTCACGTCGGTAATCGTCGCTCAAGGTAGCGGGGTTGAGTGCGCCACATGTTTTTTCCAATTGGCTAAATAGGCCGCGATGATGTCCGCGTTAGCGCGTATCAGCAACACGTTTTCCGCATTATTTTTTTCTGCCGCCTGGGTGAAATTATAGCTGCCGGTGATCAGTGCGTGTTGCGGCGTACTGGCGTCGATGAGGATAATTTTGTTATGCGCAATGGCGTGCTCGCTATCCAGATAAATTTTTGCGCCCGTCGCTTTCAAGCTATCGAGTTTGGTTTTGCTGAAATTATTAATATTCAGATATTCGCCGTCATCTTCGATGATCTGCACGTCAACGCCGCGTCGTTTCGCGGCGACGAGCGCATTGGTGATGGCGGTATTGGTAAAGCCGTAAGCCTGGATTTTGATATCGTGTTTAGCGTCGTCTATCAAATCAACGATGCGGCGCGCGATTTTATCGCCTGGGGTGAATAAGGCTTCTACTGTTGGGTTAACGACAACTGAGTTTTTATTTGGCTCGTGCGCGCCAACGTCGGCGACACACGAAATTAGCGGGAAGATAATGAGGAAAAATAAGCCGGTGAGGTGAATTTTTTTGTATGAGGCAGCCAGTAAAAAAGTCAATAAATTCATATAGTTATATTATGCAGGTTTGCGTTCAAATACGGCCGCAAAAAATCCATCGGTGTTGTGAAGATGGGTAAATAATTTTAATGTTACGCCGGTATTAAGCAAGATTTTTTGTCGCGCCAAAATGTCGGCCACGCTGATTTGCACGAACTGCGGATGCGCGGCCAGAAATTTTTCCGCAATGTTTTCATTTTCTTCTTTGAGCAAACTGCAGGTGGCATAAACTAAACGCCCGCCGACTTTCACCAACCTGGCAGCAGCCGTGAGTATCGCCGATTGTTTTTGTACCAATTCAACGATGGCTTCCGGCGTCTGGCGCCATTTCAAATCCGGATTACGTCGCAGCGTGCCCATGCCGCTGCACGGCGCATCGACTAGCACGCGATCAATTTTCCCGGCGAGGCGTTTGATGCGCAAATCGTTTTCGTTGTCGATGCGTGCCGGGTGTACGTTACTCAAGCCCGAGCGTTTCAAGCGCGGCTTGAGATTAGTCAGGCGTTTCTCCGAGGTGTCGAACGCATACAGACGCCCCAGGCTTTGCATCATCGCGCCGATAGCCAAAGTTTTGCCGCCCGCACCCGCGCAAAAATCCGCCACCATGTCGGTGCGCTTCGGTTCGAGTAAAATCGCCAGCAGTTGGCTGCCTTCATCCTGAATTTCGATTTTGCCATCGACAAACAATTCGTGTTTATTCAGCGCCGGCTTGCCTTTAACGCGGATGCCGACGGGCGAGTAGGGCGTGGGCGTGGCTTCGATGCCCGCTTGCTTCAGCGCGAGCAATACATCATGCCGATTAGTCTTCAGCGTGTTGACGCGCAAATCCAGCGGCGCTGGGTTTTGCATACTGTGTGCGATGGCGAGAATCTCCTCGTCAGGCATTTGCGCGCGTAATTTTTCAACGACCCAATCCGGCAAATCAGCTTGCACGGCGAACGGCAGTTCGTCGATGACGCGGCTTTTCATTTCGATCAAAAAAGCTTCTTCACCTTCGCGCAGCAGCGGCGAGAGTTCTTTCATGCCGACGCCCTGTAATTTCACCAGCGCCAGTAACGCCATTTGGCGCGGTATGCCTTCGGGAATTAAATATTCGAGTAAACGGCGTTTGCGCAAAATCGCATACACCGTTTCAGCGATAAACGCGCGGTCGCCCTGACCGAGTTCCGGTTGGTCGCGGAAAAAAAATTTCAACGCCACATCTGCCGGCGTGCGCAGAGGAAGAATAATGTGTAAGGCGTGGGATAAGTGACTGAGTTGCGTTGAGGTAATGGCCATGAATTATTCTATGTTAATGCTCGAAATGAGCCTCTCGGTTTTGTCGCCTTCCGGCTCTACTATCATGACGCGCACGGGAATAAATTTTTTGTCCTTCGCCAGCCACACGTCGGTGCGCGTTTCGCCCGGTTGCGATACGCGCGCGACGTGGATGGTGTTGAACGTTCCCGCCGGTGTGTCGATGCTGGTTTCTTCCACTTTGCGGAATTCGTAGGCTTCCAATTGTTTGCCGTTGGTCATGAATACTTTCGAAGTGCCGTCTTTCAGCGGCGCGAACATGAACTGGTAAATGATCGACAGCGCATCTTGCGAGCCGGGTTTGAGTTCTGTTTTTTCATTTTTGCCGTCGAACTGCATTTCGATGCTATTCGCGTTCCAGTCGAATAGCGCAACGCGGTTTTTGTCCGGGTTCTTACTGCGGCGCTGTTCAAAGCGCGCAGGGCGCAAACCGCTCTCGGCTACCGTGCCGCTGCTGAAAAAACTGATTTGCTCCTTGAAAAGCGCGCTCCACACGCCACGCGCCCTGGACACGCTTTCGAGTTTGTAATGATCACCGGTGCGCTTGAATGATTCTTTGGTTTCGCCGACGCTGAAACCTTTGTACGACAATTCGTAAGTGAGGCTGATGTCGCCGGGCGCTGCGTTGACCGTCAGCGCGCTACATAAAGTAGCGAGAGTAAGGAATATTTTCACGTTCGTCATCATGCTTCTCCTGGTGAAATCAACAACGGGGTTTGTGTGCCCGTGTGAGCTATAACGCAGCGGCCATGTTGCACGACGACACGGTTTTCCAGCAGGCATTTTAGCGCCAATGGATACAAGCGGTGTTCCGCCTCGCGCACGCGCGCGGCGAGCGTGGTCTCGTCATCATCGTTTAGCACCGGCACCGCAGCTTGCGCGATGATCGGGCCGCTGTCGAGGTCAGCCGTAACAAAATGCACTGTGCAGCCGTGTATTTTTACGCCTTGCACCAACGCACGGCGGTGCGTGTGTAAGCCACTGAAAGCAGGCAATAGCGATGGATGAATGTTTATCAATAACTTATTGAATTCATTGATAAATTTATCGCCCAATACACGCATAAAACCGGCCAATAAAATGTAATCCGGCGTAAAGCTTTCTATGGTTTTCGCCAGCGCATCGTCGAAGTCTTCGCGCGACGTAAATGTGGTGTGATCGACGATACGCGTGGCTATGCCGAGTTCCTTGGCTAAT
>JAYVGF010000269.1:0-1728 GCA_043772415.1 Betaproteobacteria bacterium | reverse complement strand
TTTCTTCAATGCTCATGTCGGCTTCTTCGTGCAACAAAAACGCTTCGCGTTGCGCTTCGGGCAAACTTTGCAGCAAGCGTAAAAATTCTGTTACGCCTTGTTTGGCTGCAAGCAAGCTGTCTGGTTGATGTCCATCATTAGCGGCGATATTTGCCAACATATCTTCACCCTCTTCGTCGTCATTCGCGTAGGACAACGGTACCTCGCGTCCGGTTTCGCGGTAATGGTCAATCAGGCGGTTATGCGCAATGCTATAGATATAGGTGGAAAAACGCGCCCGCACAACGTATGACGCGCGCGCCTTGATCAAGTTCATCCATACTTCCTGGAATAATTCTTCGGCCACGCCGCGATCGCGGCACTGGCGCAACATATAACGAAACACGCCACCTTTGTGCCGCGCGTACAAAATCTCAAATGCCGCTGCGTCGCCTATCTGGTAACGCTGCATTAATTCTTCGTCAGTGTCTTCGGCCAGGCTCATTTCCGCTAGTGTAGCGGAGAATTTGCCCGGTGCGAATGTAACGGCATTTTGCATTTTCTACTGCCACCAGCGGCGCGGCGGGTTTGGCACAAACTGATTGGGAAACGGATTCGCAGCAAGGGGCGGCGAAGACGGAATCACGCCGCGCGATATCAAGTTGCGCTGGCTGTCGTAATAAATGCTGATGACTTCATCCGGCGTCGATGACTGACGCTCGAACTTGACGATTTGTACCGATGAATCAACACTGCGGCCATGACCGGTGCCGAGCGCTTTGTCGCGCATCAGCGGCGCGGAGGCACTACGGCCTGCGTTGTCACCGCGCGATTCGGCGGCGGCTGATTGCACAGTGGGTGCTGCTGGTGCAGGTGCTGATTGCCCCGCGATGGAAGCATCGGCCGACTTGGATTCCATGCGCACCGAGGGCGCAGGATAACCGTAATAGGGTTCGGCATAACTTATCGGCGCTTCATATTTACGCCGGAACAACGCAACACCGATGACGCCGACATTATCCGGGCGGCCTGTGCGCGCGGCGTAGGAATCGGATAAGGATGTGAAATAAAATGAGGCGACGTGATCATTGCTTTTGCGCCAGCCCATGATGTCATAACCATCGTTGTTATAAAAAATATAACCGCGCTGATTCAGCCCCGCCGTTTCGCCGCTGAGCACGTTGACGCCATCAACCGACGTCACTGCGAGAAAATCGCTGCCCATTTGGTTGCGGATGCGGATTTGATATTCGTTGCCCGGTTTGCCTGCAACATAATATTTTCCATCGTGATGGTAAACCGGCAACACGCGATTTTCTGTGCGGTCATATAAAGTAATGTCGGCATAAGAACCGACTGCATGCGCCGGTAGAGAAAAACTGGCGGCGATAATAGTGGCGAGAAATAAAAATCGTTTCATGACATGCTCCCGTAATGAGTAAAAAAATGTTGCTACGGAAGCGGTAAACGACAGAAATTTATTAACGGGTTAAATAATTTGAATTATTTTTATACTATATAAATATTCAATATAATCAAATACTTATACTTATTCCGTTTTAACCTTGGGCTTGTCTTTCGCGCTGGATTTTCGCTGCGGCGGCTCGAGCATGGCGTGGATGGCGGGCAACATTAATTTCACCGCACGCTTGCCTTCTTCAATGGCAATTTCTGCGCGGTGATAATCCATCAAGCCCAGATGCCCCAATTTCGGTGTGAGCAAAATATCCGCCGGCTCGCCCGCGAGGC
>JAYVGF010000268.1:0-1832 GCA_043772415.1 Betaproteobacteria bacterium | reverse complement strand
CAATGCAAGACGCACTGATGCATCTTGCCAATCGCGTGCCTAGTACCGATCTGCGCTACTTCGTGATTGCCGTTTTGATTCAACGTGAAACTGGCGGTAACTTGGCTGAGATATTGGATAACATCAGCCGCATTGTGCGCGACCGTATCAAGCTGTTGGGACAGGTCAAGACTCTCGCCGCTGAGGGAGTACTGTCTGCGTGGATACTTTCCTTGCTGCCGTTCGCCATGGCCACATTGATATATATCGTCAATCCAAAATTTTTAAGTCTGCTGTGGACAGATCCGCTAGGGACGAAATTAGTGATGGGTGCATTAATTATGATGGTGTTAGGCATATTTTGGATGCGCAAAATTATCCGCATCCGCGTGTGATTAAAAAAAGCTAACAGGATACTGCCATGAATATTGAACAGCTTTTCTATTTTGCATTTATTTTTCTTGCTGTATTTGGCATTGCGCTGGCGGCGATGTATTTCGTGATGCCCAGTCCAGTGCGCGGGCGACTTCTGGGTGTAGGCAGTAACAATCTAACCGCGCCGAGAATAACCGGCGATGGTTGGGTCACCAAGGTGGCCAAACTTACCAGCCCTCTAGCCAAACTTTCGATTCCCGAAGATGGTTGGGAAAAATCGCCTTTGCGTGCGCGCTTCATGAATGCCGGTTTCCGCGGAACGTCCGCACCGATGATTTTTTTCAGCGCAAAAACATTACTCGCGCTTTTACTGCCCATATTGGCCTATGCCTACGTTGCACTGTCGGCTCGGCCCATGCAATCCAGCTCTATGCTCCTCTTACTGTTAGCCGCTGCGGCCATTGGCTATTACCTGCCCAACATGCTGTTGAATAAATTGGTCGCCAAACGCCAACTCGAAATATTCGAAAACTTCCCCGACGCGCTTGACCTAATGACGGTTTGCGTTGAAGCCGGGCTGGCGATGGATGCTGCGCTAGCGCGCGTCGCAGGAGAGATGAGCCTCAAAAGTCCGGCACTGGCGGAAGAACTCCATTTAGTCACGCTGGAATTGCGTGCAGGGAATTCTAAAGAAAAAGCGCTACGCAATCTTGCTATGCGAACTGGTGTGGAAGATGTGGATACTTTAGTAGCCATGCTGGTGCAAGCCGATAAATTCGGCACCAGTGTTGCCGATTCACTCCGCGTGCACTCCGAAAGTTTGCGTACCAAACGCCGACAACGGGCTGAGGAGACGGCAGCAAAAATATCACTTAAGCTTATGTTTCCATTGATATTTTTTATATTCCCGTCTTTAATGCTGGTGTTGATGGGACCAGCCTATATACAAATCACACGCACGTTATTACCGGCAATGTCAGGACAATAATCAATCAAGGGGGAAAATATCATGAATAAATTTCTTATCACTTTACCGGTTCTTTGCAGTCTCCCGGCTCTTTTTAGTTGCGTCAGCCAGCAACCCAAACAGGAAATTTGGGGCGTAAAGCCGATATTTAATGTCCAACATGCCGCCGGCAGCGCACGCGATTACTATCAGCTCGGCCGCTATTTCCAAGGACAAAACCGACTGGAACAGGCCGCTGATGCGTATAACAAAGCATTGGCGATGGACTCATCTCACATCGAAGCGCACAACGCACTCGGTGCGATTTATTCCACGCAGGGAAAGTTTGAACAAGCGATTGTCGAATTCAACAACGTGATTGAACGTGCGCCCCAGGCCGCGCATTTGTTTAACAATCTGGGTTACACCTACTTCCTGCAACAGAAATATCCCGAGGCGATTGAAACTTTTGAAAAAGCGCTCGCGCTTGACCCGAAGCACGAACGCTCACTCAATAATCTCGCGCAGGCCT
>JAYVGF010000267.1:0-3153 GCA_043772415.1 Betaproteobacteria bacterium | reverse complement strand
CCAAGGCCGGGCTGGCGATGCGCGCGATGGCGTCCGACAAGCCGCCCGCCGGGTAAGGCACCAGCATGGTCACGGGTTTGGAGGGATAAGGATCGGCAGCGTGAACGGCTGCTGCCGCAATTAAAGTCAGTCCAGCGCCGGTTAAAAGTTTGAATAATTTCATGCTAGCTCCTTGAGAAGAAAATGAATATTGCGCTAAGGCAATGTATTGTTAAAATCGACGGAAAAAGTTAATTGCGTATGCCTGAGGCTTACCTGCCCTATAATAAGCATTCGCATGACGCTGGCAAATGAACGACTAATACTAATTTTGGATGACACAGCAGCCAATGCCCGAACTGCAAACGAAATTATCGTAACACCAAAAAATTCACCACACCCCATTTTCATAGGAACTATTATGCTTAAATTATGCGGCTTTGCAGCAAGTAATTATTACAACAAAGTTAAGCTGGCGTTACTGGAAAAAAATATTCCCTTTAGCGAAGAATTAGTCTGGCCGTCGAAAGACGAAGGACTGTTCAAGCGTTCGCCTATCGGCAAGATTCCCTTCATTGAAGACAACGGCGGCGCGGTGAGCGAATCGCATGTGATTGCCGATTATCTGGAAGACGCCTATCCGCAAAACCCGATGTACCCGCAAACGCCGATACAACGCGCCAAGGCACGTGAGTTGGTGAAATTTATTGAGTTGTATCTGGAGTGGCCGGCACGCCGCTTATACCCCGAAGCATTTTTCGGTGGCAAGGTTTCTGATGACGTAAAAAGTGAAGTGTTATTACAATTGGAAAAAGGCTTCAAAGGCCTCGCGCGGCTGACGCAATTCGATCAGCCATTCATCATGGGCGACAACATGACCCACGCCGATTTCGCTGCGTTTGTGCATATCCCCGTGGTCGGCTTGGCGATGAAAATAATTTACGGGCGTAATATTTACGACGATATTCCCAACTCAAAAGCGTATATCGCTAAGCTTGGTGAGCGTCCGCATTTCATTAAAGTGAATGCCGACCGTAAAGTGAATTCAGAGATGATGATGGCGCGCGGAAAAAAATAAATCACGCCATCCAAAAATTAAGGGCGCTGTCAGCGCCCTTTTTTATTGCTTACTCACCATTCATCATTGCAATTGTATGTTTGAATAAATCATTTTCACTATCGGCAAAACTATCCACGATATTCAAATGATGCGCGCTTGTAACTATTTGATTATATTCAATATTTTTATGCCAATTTTGCGCCAGCGAATTGCTTTGGCGCTTGAATTCATCACTCTCCAATTCGCCCGCAGCAAGATAAACCGCCGCATCGGATTGAGCTCGTAACAAAGTAGGGCTGAGTTTTTTTGCGCTGTTAGCGGTGAGATTCAAATCCACGTTGACCGATTCGATTTGCAATAACGGCTCAAGATCGTAAAGGCCACTAATGCCGACCATGCCTTTAATCATGTCGCGCGGCGTGTCGTCGGCGAATTTGCTCCAATCCGTTGCCAACATCATGGCGGCTAAATGTGCACCGGCGGAATGCCCGGCGATATAAAATTTTTCCGGGTCGATACCGAAATGCGGCGTGTGGCGATACAACCAAGCCATCGCGTTACGCGATTGTTTCACCATGTCACCCATGAAAGTAGCGGGCGCTAAACCATAATTGATGTTAGCGACGACAATGCCGCGCTTGCTGAATTCAGGCACGATAAAAGAGAAATCGCTTTTATCCAGCGAGCGCCACCAGCCGCCGTGAATGAATACCATCATCGCGCGTGCTTCACCTTGCGCGGGAAATACATCAAGCGTTTCGGTGACATCAGCGCCGTATTGAATATCCAGATCACAAGGCAAACTGGCGCGTACCTGCGCTGAACTCTCTGCCCAACGCGCAAAAATTTGCGGATGGTCGGGAATGCTGGCGCGAGCGTTGTATTGTTTTTCGTAATATTCGGGGGTGGACATAGACTTTTTTTTCACATAACAAAGAGGCTATATCGTAGCGTAAATCACGCCATCACGCGTAGTGTTTAGCAAGCGCCACAAGTGCGGCATACGTAGATTGAGGTAAAACTCTGCGCCGGAAAGCGCCGATCCATATAGCAGGACATTAACGTGAAGTAGAAGTAGTCTTGCGCAAATTCAAATAGATATTAGAACGATAAATCGGCGCACTCAGATTCACCACGCCGCCAGTGACAAATAAAACATCTATCGTTTTTTCTAGTCCGATGAAGACTTTCGATATGGGCAGAATGACCGCTATGGAGAATTTGGAGAATCGACTAAACGGCCAATACCTGCCTGACCTATGGAAGTGTTCTCTGCAGATGCTTTATTCCCCACTTTGCAAAAGGGGGGTTAGGGGGGATTTGAGGCGCTCACAGCCTGCCTAAATCCCCCTTAGTCCCCCTTTTTCTAAGGGGGAAACTTTCTCTAACGGAATGCCTTCTGTCGTATTTCACGAACTTCCGCTGTGGGGCGAAATAGTTAGTTCGAATGCGCTGGTTGCCAAAAGCAGACATTGCGCGATGTTATTTCTGGCTAGCGGTTTGTGTCTTTATACCCAACTGCTGTGTTCGCTTAATTGCGAGCTCTTTTGATTGTTACTGGGCAATAAAAAAGGCGGATTTTCATCCGCTTTTTTCTCAACCCGAAACAAGCATTACAAAATCGATTTCAGCACTTTGCCCATTTCGGCGGGGTTGCGTGTGGCTTTGATGCCGCAGGCTTCCATGACTGCGAGTTTTTCTTGCGCGGTGCCTTTGCCGCCGGAGATGATGGCGCCGGCGTGGCCCATGCGTTTGCCCGGTGGGGCGGTGACGCCGGCGATGAAGCCGACTACCGGTTTCTTCATGTTGTCTTTCACCCAGCGCGCGGCGGTTTCTTCGTCTTCGCCGCCGATTTCGCCGACCATGATCACGGCGTCGGTTTCAGGATCATCGTTGAACATTTTCATCACATCAATATGCTTCATGCCGTTGACCGGATCGCCGCCGATGCCGACGCAGGAGGATTGGCCGAGGCCGAGTTCCATCAATTGGCCGACGGCTTCGTAAGTCAATGTGCCAGAGCGCGAGACGACACCGATGCGGCCTTTTTTGTGGATGTGGCCGGGCATGATGCCGATTTTGATTTCTTCCGGTGTGATGACGCCGGGACAATT
>JAYVGF010000266.1:0-5546 GCA_043772415.1 Betaproteobacteria bacterium | reverse complement strand
GCGAAAAGTGCATTGTATAGAGCAATTGTCCGGCGGCGCTGCCGTTCATCAACTGACCACTGCGCCCACGGCCCAGCAACATAGCTATTGAACGAGGTGGTCAGTCTCGACGCATGTTCATAGTCGTCTAGCTGCACAGACTCCGGTGCATCGGCTGCATCAATTAGCCCGGCATCGGCAAGCATCCGACCAGTCATTTCTGATCTGATTCTCGGTGCCGTTTCCATATTGTCGGAGAGAATGATCCAACATCTCAGTTCCACGTCAACGGGGGCCGGAGGAGGTCGTTTGGAAAGCCGCGCAACCTCTAACCAGATCACATCATCGGAAAGCGACCGGTTCAGCACGACACCGGGCAGGTCAGCCAAATCGGCTTCTGTGTAGTTAAAGTCTTTGTGCTGAGCGACATCCAGCACCGTCTTTAATTTGTCGCGCTCAGTCGCCACGACATAATCAATCAGACTAAGAAGTCTCGCCTGCTGGAAAGATGCATTCATTTGGTCTGGTTCATCCGGTCTGCAAGGAAAGCCGCCAAGGCACTATCTAACGCACCGTCAGAATCAGATTTAATGAACCACTTCAATATCATCTTACTTTCACTCCTTGAATAACTGCATCAGTTAAACACAGTTCGCCGTTCCGCAGGAAAAATTAGTCACAATCAAAGAATCAAAGAATCAAAGAATCAAAGAATCAAAGGGGCCAGGCTCAAATTATTTTTCAACCAGCTGGGCTGAGTCAATTGTTGCGGTAGCTCAGCCTGTTGCCGTACTTGCTCGCTGCCGCCGTGACTAAAGTAGTTCATGCATCTGCGCCGGCCAATATTCCGTCGGTAATCTTTTGAATCCACTCTTGGCGAATTGGTGCCAGCGGCCGATGACGTAGCAGAGCAGTACGTTGGCTTTGATGGTGGTGTCGATGCTGTTGGGGATCTCGTTTACGCTGGCGGCTAGGCGCAACGATTGACGCAGGGTGGCTTCGAGGCGGTCGTGGAGTTGGTTGATGCGTGCTTGGAGTTTTTCGTTTTCATATACCAGCGCATCGCCGATTAACACTCTTGTCATGCCGGGATTTTTTTTGGCGAAGCCGAGCAGCATGGTGATGATGGCTTCGATTTGTTTGACGCCCGAGGTTTCTTCCGCGGTGATTTTATTGATGAGCGAAAACACGGTGGATTCGATGAACTCGATCAGGCCTTCGAACATTTGCGCTTTGCTGGAAAAATGCCGATACAGTGCGGCCTCCGACACATCTACTTTCGCCGCGAGCAACGCCGTGGTGATTCTTTCGCCTTTGGGATCCTCTAACATTTCTGCCAGGATTTGCAGGATTTGTGTTTTTCTTTCGCCGGGTTTGGTGGCCATAGTATTTTTATAACTTATTGATTATATTAAATAATTTTAACGATTAGAATTTGCCGCGTCCGCCCAGTATCGAGCCCAACACGCCGCGTATGATTGAGCGTCCGATCTGGCTGCCGATGGCGCGTGAGGCGCTTTTGATCATCGCTTCGCCGAAACCTTCGCGTGTGCGTGGGCCTTTTTTCTCGCTGCCGGTCGGCAGGCCCGTGGCTTCGCCGAATACATCGCCGAGCGTGCCTTTGACTTTATCCATCATGCCGCCGCCGGATGCGCCTTGCGCCTCGCCGAGTTTTTCCGCCGCGCGGCCTTTGAGTATCTCGTGCGCCGATTCGCGATCGACGGTTTTTTCATATTGGCCGAATACGGTCGAAGCATTGATGATGGCCTGACGTTGCTCCGGCGTGATGGAGCCGATTTGCGAGTGCGGTGGCAAAACATAGGCGCGTTCGACGATGCCGGGCGTGCCTTTAGGGTCGAGGAAGGACACCAGCGCTTCGCCCACGCCGAGTTCGGTGATGGCTTTCACCACATCGAGCTTGGCATTGGTGCGGAACGTTTCTGCTGCGGCCTGCACGGCTTTCTGGTCGCGCGGCGTGAAGGAGCGCAACGCGTGTTGTATGCGATTACCCAATTGCCCGAGCACGATATCCGGCACGTCGAGCGGGTTTTGCGTCACGAAATACACGCCGACACCTTTGGAGCGTACGAGACGTATCACCAACTCAATTTTATGCATCAAGGCTTGCGGCGCGTCGGTGAAGAGCAAGTGCGCTTCGTCGAAAAAGAATACCAGTTTGGGTTTTTCCGGATCGCCGATTTCCGGCAGGTTCTCGTACAGCTCGGACAACATCCACAATAAGAAAGTGGAATACAAACGCGGCGCTTGCATCAGTTTATCCGCCGCGAGGATGTTGATTTGCCCGCGGCCTTTGCTATCGGTTTGCATCCAGTCGTCGAAGTTCAACGCCGGTTCGCCGAAAAATTTATCGCCGCCTTGTTGTTCCAATTCGAGCAAGCCGCGCTGGATAGCGCCGACGCTGGCGGTGGAAATATTGCCGTATTGCGTGGTGAATTTCGATGCGTTTTCGCCCATGTGTTGCAGCATGGTGCGCAGGTCTTTCAGGTCGAGCAATAACAAACCGTTGTCGTCGGCAATCTTGAACAAAATCGCCAGTACGCCTTGCTGCACTTCATTCAAATTCAAAATGCGCGCCAATAGCAGCGGGCCCATTTCGGAAATGGTCGCGCGCACCGGATGGCCTTGCTGGCCGAAAACATCCCAGAACACCACGGGGTAACTTTGGTAGGGAAAGTCAGTTATTTTGAGTAAATCCAGCCGCGCTTTTATTTTGGGGTTTTCTTTACCCGTTTGCGATAGCCCGGCGAGATCGCCTTTGACGTCGGCCATGAACACCGGCACACCGTTGCGGCTGAAATTTTCCGCCAGCACTTGCAGCGACACGGTTTTGCCCGTGCCCGTCGCGCCAGCGATAAGGCCGTGGCGGTTGGCCATTTGCGGCAACAGAGTAAGTTCGAGCGCGCTTTTTGCAATCAGCATCGGTTCAGCCATTTTTATTCTCCAGCTTGGTCAAGATATGCCCGGAATGTTACCATTAGCGCTTCAAATTATGTAAATCAAACACGGGGACAGGTTTATGGCAGGGCATTCCAAATGGGCCAATATCAAGCACAAAAAAGCGGCCACCGACGCCAAGCGCGGCAAAATTTTCACCCGCTTGATTAAAGAAATTACTGTAGCTTCCAGATTGGGCGAATCCGACCCGGCGATGAATCCGCGTTTGCGCCTGGCCGTGGATAAAGCCTACGACAACAACATGCCCAAGGACACCATCGAACGCGCCATCAAGCGCGGCGCGGGCGAGTTGGAAGGCGTGAGCTATGAAGAAATCCGCTACGAAGGTTACGGCATTAACGGTGCGGCCATCATGGTCGATTGCATGACCGACAACAAAACCCGCACCGTCGCCGATGTGCGCCACGCCTTCGTTAAATACGGCGGCAATCTCGGCACCGACGGCTCGGTCGGATTTTTATTCAAACATTGCGGCCAATTAATCTTTGCGCCGGGTACGAACGAAGACAAGTTAATGGAAGCCGCGCTCGAAGCGGGCGCCGAAGATATTTCTACCAACGAAGACGGCAGCATCGAAGTCATCTCCGGGCCTTATGAATTCGCCGGCGTGAAAACCGCGCTGGAAAAAGCCGGCTTCAAATGCGAATTCGGCGAAGTGACCATGAAGCCTTCGGCAGAGACAATTTTTACCGGCGACGACGCGGTGAAAATGCAAAAGTTGTTGGATGCGTTTGACGCGTTGGATGACGTGCAGGAAGTTTATACAACGGCAGTTATTGATGTTTAGATAAGTATTTCATTATATTGAATTATTTTACATACCTTTATTCGGCATTTTTCTCGCGGTGAGAATACTCGGCATCGATCCGGGCTTGCGCCTCACCGGTTTCGGCGTGATCGAAAAAACCGGACAGAGCCTGCGCTACATCACCAGCGGCGTAGTCAAAGTGCCGGTGACGGAATTACCCGAACGGCTCAAAGTCATCTTGAATAGCGTCGGCGAAATTATCTCGCTGCACCAACCGACGCAAGTCGCCATCGAAAAAGTATTCGTCAACGTCAATCCGCAATCCACTTTATTATTAGGCCAGGCGCGCGGCGCGGCGATCTGCGCGGCGGTGCTGCAAAATTTACCCGTCGCCGAATACACCGCGCTGCAAGTCAAACAAGCCGTCGTCGGCAACGGCCACGCGAACAAAGAACAAGTGCAGGAAATGGTCAAGCGACTGTTGAATTTAGAAGGCGTGCCGAGTCCGGACGCTGCCGATGCATTGGCTTGTGCCATTTGTCATGCGCATGGAGGATTGGGTTTGGGTAGTATGGCAACGGCGGGATACAGAGTGAAAAAAGGGAGGCTGGTTTGATTGGACGCATAACAGGCAAGTTGGTGGAAAAACATCCGCCGCAAGTGGTCATCGACGCGCACGGTGTCGGTTACGAAATCGACGTGCCGATGAGCACGTTTTACAATTTACCCGCGTCGGGCGAGACGGTGATGTTGCATACGCAACTCATTGTGCGCGAAGACGCGCAATTGCTTTACGGCTTCGGCACGGAAGAAGAGCGCAAGGTGTTTCGCCAGTTGCTCAAGATCAGCGGCGTCGGACCCAAGCTCGCTTTATCCGTATTGAGCGGATTGTCGATCGGCGATCTGGCTCACGCGGTCGCGGCTAAAGAAGCCGGACGTTTGACCAAGATTCCCGGCGTCGGCAAAAAAACCGCCGAGCGTTTGTTGCTGGAATTAAAAGATAAATTAGATGTAGTCGTGGCGGGTCGTCCAGTGAAAATTGCGTCGTCCGGCGATGACGCGATGAATGCCCTTATCGCGCTGGGATATAATGAACGCGAGGCGCAACACGCGCTGAAAGATGTGGCCGAAGGATTGACGCTGTCGGAAAAAATCCGTGCTGCATTGAAATCATTATCTAAGGCTTAGTGTAAATGTCGGGACAAGGTTGGATTAAAAATTTGAATTTGGGTGCGAAGCTGCTGCGCTTCGGTATGAACTGCTGGCCGCCGTTTGTCGGCGCAGGCATACATGTCATGCACTGGTCGGATGATTTCCGTGACGTGCGCGTGCGCATGAAAATGTTCTGGTATAACAAAAATTATATGGGCACGCACTTCGGCGGCACGCTGTTTTCCATGACCGATCCGTTTTTTATGATTATGACGGCGGAAAATTTGGGTAAAGGCTATGTGGTGTGGGACAAGTCCGCCACCATCCATTTCCGTAAACCCGGACGCGGCACGGTGTATGCCGAGTTCCAATTGAAACAGAATTTTCTTGATGAAGTGTTGGCACAAACGGCCAATGGTGAAAAGTTCGAGCCGATATTGCGCGTCGATGTGACCGACGATAGCGGTGATGTGGTCGCGACGATAGAGAAGCAACTATATATCCGCAAGACGCGGCCGAAGAGTGAACGAGCGGCGGCAATAGAAGATTTGAAACAAGCGGCATAGAATTTTGAACAAATGCCAAATTTAAACTTGTCATTCTGAGGGGCTTTTCCCGAAGAATCTGCTGTAGATCTCCAAGCAGATCCTTCGCTATCGCTCAGGATGACAGGAGTTGTAGATTATGCGCC
>JAYVGF010000265.1:0-7935 GCA_043772415.1 Betaproteobacteria bacterium | reverse complement strand
GCCGATTATCAGCGCGAATTAAAAGATAGGCATCACATTGATTTTAATGATCTATTTGTCATCGCTAATATGCCAATCCAACGCTTCGGCAGCACACTCATATCGCAAGGAAAATTCGCTGGCTATATGCAATTGCTGCGTTCGGCGCACCAAGACAGCAACCTCGATAACGTCATGTGCCGCACGCTGATCTCGGTCGATTATCTTGGCTATGTGTATGACTGCGATTTTAACCAGATGCTCGGCATCCCGCTCAGGACTGAAGGCAAACCCAAGCGCCATTTGTCCGAGCTAGTGGCGAAGGATCTCGACGGCCATCCCATCATGATTGCCGACCATTGCTACGGTTGCACGGCAGGCCAAGGCAGTAGTTGCGGCGGTAGTCTGACTGAGGCCAAAGCGGCATAATAACGATTAACCTATTTTTTCTAAACGGACAGACTCATGCAACTCTCAGTCATCGTCCCTACCTACAACGAAGCCGATGGTATCCAGACTTTCCTCAACGCACTCGCTCCGCTACGCGCGCGCGGCCATGAAATCATCGTCGCCGATAGCAGCAGCGATCAAACGGCAGCACTCGCTGCACCTCTGGCAAATAAAGTTATCCACGTGCCCAAAGGCCGCGCGGCGCAAATGAATGCGGGCGCGGCAATAGCAAAAAATCCTGTACTGCTGTTTTTACATGCCGATACTTTTTTGCCTGAAAATGCAGACCAACTGATAACCGGCGCACTGCTTAACGAAAACCTGTGGGGCCGCTTCGATGTCACGCTGCAAGGCCAACACAAATTTCTCAAGCTGGTTGCCTGGGCGATGAACCTGCGCTCGCGCATCAGCGGCATCGCTACCGGCGACCAGGCGATGTTCGTCACGCGCGAATTATTCCAGCAAGTAAACGGTTTTCCCACCATAGCCTTGATGGAAGATATCGCTTTATCGAGAAAATTACGCGGCCACAGCGCGCCAGCTTGCTTGCGCGCCAAAGTGGTTTCTTCCGGCCGCCGGTGGGATAAACATGGCCTGTGGCGCACCATATTTTTCATGTGGCGTCTGCGCCTGGCTTATTTTTTCGGCGCCGACCCACAACTACTTGCCCGCCGCTACCAAGGCTGACACAATCAGCTATGGCCACGACTTGCTCCCTGTTAATTTTTGCCAAAGCGCCGCAAACCGGCACCGTGAAAACTCGCCTGATCCCCGCATTGGGCGCGCAAGGCGCGACGGATTTATATCAGCGCATGTTGCGTCACACACTGGAACAAGCCGTTGCCGCGAATATAGGACCGATAGAATTATGGTGCGCGCCTGATCCGCAGAATGCTTTTTTTACCCTCTGCGCGCAGGAATTCAAATTAAGTTTGCATACCCAACAAGGCGCAGATCTGGGCGAGAAAATGTTACATGCGTTAAGCGATGCGCTCAAACGTTCACCTGGCGCCATTTTAATCGGCAGCGATTGCCCTACACTCGACGCCGCGTATTTACAACAAGCTGCCGTCGTACTGCAAAACCATCAAGTGGTCATTGCGCCAGCGGAAGACGGCGGCTACGCGCTGATCGGCGCAGCAGGCATGGCGCCCGACATTTTCAACGATATTGCTTGGAGCACTGCGCAAGTCATGGCGCAAACGCGCAAGCAACTTATCGAGCAAAAAATAATTTACGCCGAGCTGCCGCAAGTATGGGACGTGGACACAGAAGATGATTTGCGCCGTCTGGCGGCGTGGCCGGGTTTGATCTCGGCGCTTTCCACGCTCAAGGTTTTGTAATTGAAAACGCTGGTCGTGTTATTTCCTAACGAGCGCGACAAGCTCGAGCTGATGAGCCCGCGCTATCAGTCGCAATTCAACATACACTTCGACGGTTTTGATTTACACCGCTTCCCCGATAACGCCAAGCTGCTGACCTTCAATGTCCATCGCTATATCGACAAATTAGTGCGGCGCTGTGAGAAGCTGAAACCCGATGCCGTGTTTTCTACCGACGAACAATTCGGCGCGCTGATAGCCGCCATCGTCGCGCAACGATTGGGCTTGCCCGGCACCAACCCGCAAGCGATACTTAACACACAACATAAATGGCTGGCACGCCAAATCCAGCAACGCGTAGTCCCGCAGGCGACGCCCGCTTACGCGCATTTCTCCTATGAAATCGACAAGCCTGAACAAACCGGTTTGCCCTTCCCGTTTTTCGTCAAACCGATCAAGGCGACGTGGTCGGTGCTGGCGCGGCGGGTGGATAATTTCGCCGAGTTGCAACAACATCTCCGCTTTCATCCGCTGGAAAAATTTATTATCAAACGACTGGTGAAGCCGTTTAACGACATCCTGCATCAAAGCGGCGTCAACGATGTCGATGCCCATCACTTGATTGCCGAAGAACTCATCGACGGGCATTTAGTCACGCTGGAAGGCTATGCCCAAGATGGCGAGATACATCATCTCGGCATTACCGATTCGATCATGTTCCCTGATACTTATGCCTTCAAGCGTTTTGACTATCCGTCGCGCTTATCGCCGGCTGTGCAAAAACGCATGCAAGATATTGCGACAGTAGTGATGCAAGCGACAGGATTTGATTTCGGCCTGTTTAACATGGAACTGTATTACCGCGAGAAATTCGACGACATTAAAATTGTGGAAATCAATCCGCGTTTGGCGCGCCAATTTTGCGACATGCATGAAAAAGTCGATGGCCAAAATACTTTTGATTTATTGCTCGCCTTGTACCTGAAGTTGCCTCTGCCGGAAAAAAATCAGCCGCAATATGCTTGCGCCGCGAGTTTTGTGTTTCGCGATTTTTCCGGTAAGGCGCTGCCGGTCGGCCCGACTGATAAGGAATTGCATTGGCTCAAGCACACTTATCCCGATGCGCGCTTGCTGGTGTATCCGAAACAAGGCGCGAGCTTGGCGCGCGAAATAAAATGGCTGGGTAGTTATCGCTACGCCGTGCTCAATCTCGGCGGAGCGAACTGGGAAGATCTCATGCAGCGGCATGAGGATATTGCGCAGCATCTGACGTTTAATTTGCAGTAATGTAACCTATTGATATATATGAGAATTTTAATAATTGTTCTTGGCTGCTTTAGTCTTGCCGCATCGGCAGTAATGGATACGCCCGACGTGCTGGACGCCGGACTTTTTTCTGCAGAAAAAATCGGCGAGCAAATTTCCGTTAATTGGAAGCCGCTCACCTTCAAGCGCATCAGCAAACATACTATATACAGCGTCGTAGATGACAACGGCAGTAACGTGATCAAAGCGCAGGCCGATCAATCGGCGTCTGGCTTGGTGCGCGAAATCAACATCGATTTACGCGAATACCCGATTATGGAATGGCGCTGGAAAATTGCTAATCTCATCACCAAAGGCGATCCGCGACATAAAGATGGCGACGATTATCCGGCGCGGATCTATCTCACCTTCGCGCAAGACCAAAACAAACTCAGCTTCGCCGACAAAATCGCGCACAAATTTTCCGGACAATACATACCCCACTCCGGCTTGAATTATATTTGGGATAACAAGACCTCGGTCGGCAGCATAGTGCACAACGCCTACACCGACCGGCTGCGCATGATCGCCATCGAAAGCGGCGGCGAAAAATTGAACCAATGGCAAAACGTAACGCGTAACGTGCTGGAAGATTACCGCAAAGCGTTTGGCCATGAGCCGCCGCTGATTGTCGGTATCGCGATCATGACCGACGCCGATAACACCGAGGAATCCGCTACTGCTTGGTACGGCGACATACGCTTCAAAAAATTACCGCGCTAAATTTATACCCAAGACCGTCCTATCGGTTGATTATATGTGTAGAAATACATTAAAATAATCAACATGTTACATTTAGTCTTATTAGGTGGCGGCCACAGCCATGTGGCAGTGCTGAAAAATTTTGCCGATGCGCCCATCCCCGGCGTAAAACTCACCCTCATCACGCCGTATCCGCAAGTCATGTATTCCGGCATGTTGCCCGGATTTATCGCCGGACATTACGAGCAGAACGAATGTCATGTGAACGTAGCGACCTTAGCGCATTTCGCCGATTGCGAAGTCATCAGCGCGCACGTTACAGGATTGGATGCCAGCAACCGCAAAGTGACTTTGCATAACGGCAAGAGCGTCGGCTACGATTTTCTTTCCATCAACACTGGTGCCACGCCGAGGCTGGACGGTGTGCCGGGCGCGAAAGAATTTTCCTTGCCCGTCAAACCGGCAGAAAAATTCTGGGTGGCCTGGACGCGCTTGCTGGAAGACGCCGCGACACGGACCACGCCGCAACGCATCGCCGTAGTCGGCGGCGGCGCAGCGGGCGTCGAGCTGTTGCTCGCCATGCAATACCGGCTGCTGCACGACATCAGCGCCAAACTGCATGCACGCCCGCTGTTTCACCTGGTCAACGACATGCCCACTTTATTGCCGCGCCACAACGCAAAAACGCGCGCGATCATCGAACGTATCTTAAAAGAACGCAACGTCACCGTGCATTCATCCTGCCGCGCTGTGTCGATGGAAGCGGGCGTGATCCATTGCGACGGCGGCTACGACATCGAGGCGGATTACGTCATCTGGGCCACCGGGCCCGGCCCGTCAGCCTGGGTGGCTAAAACAGGATTGACGCTCGATGCGCACGGCTTCATCGCCGTCAACGACAACCTGCGCTCCATTTCGCACTCAAATATTTTTGCCGCCGGCGACATCGCCAGCCAGCGCGGCGCTGTCCACCCAAAATCCGGCGTGTATGCCATCCGCCAAGGCCCGCCACTGGCAGAAAACCTGCGCGCCGCACTCACGCACCAACCCTACACCCACTACGAACCGCAAAAGCAAGCCCTCGCCATCATCTCCGCCGGCAATAAATACGCCATCGCCACGCGTGGCAACTGGGCTATCGAAGGTTCGTTAGTATGGCGCCTCAAAGATTACATCGACCAAAGCTTTATTGAAAAATATAATCATCTGGTGTCGAAGTGATTACTCCTGCTTGACATGCACGACGGCGTTATCGTCGGCGTATAGGCGGCGCCAGCCGGGCAGCTGATCAAGCAACGCCACCGCCGGAAGCTGAGGCTGCAAAATAGTCCAAGTGATTTTGTGGTCGTTCAGTATGCCCGGCAATATCTCGGAAGCTTTTGTCCCGACAGCCAGATAATATTTATTCTTTATAAAAGCATCACCATATAGATCGGCGCGCGCATCAATAAACGGAGCGACGCCGGAAAAAATTAAATAGCCGCCGAATTCATAAGCGTTGAATACCGGGCCGGTGACATTAGCCGCGCGTGCCGCCTGCAGCGCGGCCGCAGGCGCCGCTGAAGCAGCAGGTTGAATATTGATGTATCTGCTTGAGACAACACCCACGATAGCCAAAGCGATGACAGTAATTAGCGTTGCAACTCTGCCGGCCGGTTGCGCCAATTTTTCAAACACCCGATCAAGTCCCGCCGCGTGGCCTTCGGCGCTAACATTATTTTTCCATTGTGCGCCGAATGGCTGCGCAACAATAATAGGCGCCAGCATTCCCAGTAACCCAGTATGGCGCCCATGCTTCAACGCCAAATGTACCAGTCCCAGCAACAGCAATAGCCGGAACAGCGGCAATTTGAAGCCCCGCAACAGAACCAGGGCAGCGGCCATCAACAGCCAAACTTCGAGCGCGGATAACTTGCTGAAATCGGTCGAACGCCATTCGCTTATGGTGTTCATGCTGAAATCCATGTCGTGAACTTGCGAGACAAAGTGCCAACCGCCGATACCATGAGGTGTCAATAACGTTGCGATAAAGCTTGCCAGTAAAAATAACCCCCATGACTTAAATGCATCTTGACGTAACCTCCCTTTTTCATCAAACATCGCTTCTGCGGCAAATGCACCCGCTATTACCAGCGCCAGTGGAAAGCTGCCATGCAGATTTGCCCACAAAGCTACGACCACGGCCAACCATAATGGCGGCGTGTGGTCCGCATCGCGTGCGGTTGCCAGCGAAATGGACCAGAACACCAGAAGCGGTACCACTATGGCATGGGGCCTCGCCAACATATGGTTCACACTAAGTCCCCACGCAAGGGCGACAAACAGGAGCGCATAAATCGGAACGATGTGGCGCATCAAATAACGCGTCAACAATGCAAAAGCTATGGCATAAGCAGCAGCCGCAAGTACGATTACGCTGTTTAAGCTCGAAACTGCGTAGGCCGCAGCCAAAAGAACATCCGCTAACCACTCGTGCGCGACCCAAGGCGCGCCGCGCAGAGTATGGGAAAAAGGATCACTGAATGGGATGGCTTTGTTTTCGAGAATCCAGCGACCGGTTGCGATATGCCAAAGCGTGTCACCATCGTTCAATAAAAATGATTGCCTCAGCAACCAAAGAAAAATGGCACTCCCTACCAATAAGGCCCAGGAAAATCCGTATTTTGATACCGCTTGTGACGTTGTCATTGTGGAGGCATCATCGCCGTTCAGCTGGTTGGGCGTCAACCCCTGCCGGGAATTCCTTATATAGCTAACAACATATGGGCGCGACCCAACTAATCCTGCGTTGTCATTCCCGCGCAGGCGGGAATCCAGCGCTTTTCCAACAACAGACTTTTCCTCAATAAATAAGTCAAGGGCAGTCGGCGAAAAGCGTTTTTTAACTTGCTGGATTCCCGCCTGCGCGGGAATGACATCGTAGATATACTTGTGTACGGCATTCTCTACTGCCAAGCATGTATAATTTAGCTCTCCTAAAATATTTCACGGAACCACACCATGCGCTTTAGCGGAACCGATTCCTACGTCGCCACCGACGACCTCATGTTGGCCGTCAACGCCGCGATTACGCTTGGCCGGCCATTACTTATAAAAGGCGAACCTGGCACCGGCAAAACCATGCTGGCGGAAGAAGTCGCGCGTGCGCTAAACAAACCGCTACTGCAATGGCATGTGAAATCCACCACCAAAGCCCAACAGGGTTTATACGAATACGACGCCGTGTCGCGCCTGCGCGATTCGCAATTGGGCGACGAACGTGTGCACGACATCAAGAATTACATTATCAAAGGAACTTTGTGGAAAGCGTTTGATCTGGATGAACAACCGGTCTTGCTCATCGACGAAATCGACAAAGCCGATATCGAATTTCCCAATGACTTGCTGCGCGAGCTGGACCGCATGGAATTTTTTGTCTATGAAACCCAGCAACTGATCAGCGCCAAACATCGCCCGATTATTATCATCACCAGCAACAACGAAAAAGAATTGCCTGACGCATTTTTGCGGCGTTGCTTTTTTCACTACATCCGCTTTCCCGACAAAGACACCATGCAGAAAATTGTCGATGTACATTTCCCCGACATCAAAAAAAATCTGCTCGCAGAAGCGCTACGTTCATTCTTTGAAATCCGTGACGTCCCCGGCTTGAAGAAAAAACCCTCGACATCGGAATTGCTCGATTGGCTGAAGCTGTTATTGGCGGAAGATATTCCAGCGGAAGCTTTACACAGCAGTGACAGCGGCAAAATTATTCCGCCGTTGCATGGCGCTTTGTTGAAGAATGAACAGGATGTCCATTTATTTGAGCGGCTGATTTTTATGAGTAAGCGTAATAGATAAATTATTCAATATAATCAAATAGCTACAATAATATTAGTTATGCGCGCCTAACTCGTTTAACCCCGTCATTCCCGCGCAGGCGGGAATCCAGTGCTTTTCACATAACAGGCTTTCGGCAAAAAATATCGTAAAGGCAGGCGGCGAAAAACGTTTTTTAGTTAGCTGGATGCCCGCCTGCGCGGGAATGACGGTGGGTTGTTTTTGAATTGTGGATTCCCTTCGACAGCAGCAAAATGGAACAAAGAAAGTCCCTCCTATTGTAAAAGAGAGGCTAGGAGGGATTTGAGTCGAAAATGGCGAGCGGTGATAATGGACGCAAATTTGCTGCGCAACC